>NZ_SKOG01000284.1 GCF_007120195.1 Aquisalimonas sp. | reverse complement strand
TTGCTGCAGGCGCATCGGCGCGGGGTGGAAGTGCGGGTGTTGCTCGACCCGAACCAGGCCGCGTTCGGCCAGGAGAAGGACGGCGTGCCGAACCAGCCCGTTGCCCGCGAGCTCACCGAGGCCGGAATTCCGGTTCGTTGGTGCACGACGCAGGGCGAGCAGTGCCACAGCAAGTTCGTTCAGTACCGCGTGGCCGACGGTACGGGTGAGCTCATCGCCGGCTCGGCCAATTTCACCCGGCGCAACCTGAATGACCTGAATCTGGAGACCAGCGTCCGGGTCCGGGCATCCCGCGAGGCGCGCGTCATGCGCGAGGCTGCTGATTTCTTCGACCGCCGCTGGAACAACCGGCCGGATCGCCTCTACAGCCTGCCGTACGCCGAGTATGCCGATGACAGCCGGCTGCGCTACTGGCGATATCGGTTCATGGAGGCGAGTGGCCTGTCGACGTTCTGAGGCGGCTCAGGTGGACTCGACGGTGTTCTCCACCAATCCAGGTAAGAGGAGTCGACGCCGAGGTGACGACGCCCCGGGAGTTCGCGTCAGGCTCCGTAAGGCGGGCGCCTCCCGAGATGGTCTTCGACCGCCTTTACGCCCGGCATGCGCTCGGCTGCGAGGCACACGGCACGGCGATCACTGTCGGAGTCCACCACTCCCCACAGGTGCACCACCCCGTTCTCCACGATCGGGTTGACGTGGGCGTTGGTGCCGGTCTGGTCGATTTCCGCAATGACCTTTTCGCGAAGCGCCCGGTCGTCGGTGGAAGAGGTGGCCTCCGGGGCGTCTCTAGTTGCCAGGGCGCGCAGGATATCGGCACGGCTGACGACGCCGACGAGATGCCCGTTCCGCACCACGGGCACACGCTTGATGCGCTTTTCCTCGAGCTGGCGCGCGATGTCGGCAATGGGCGTTTCCTCAGAGACGGCGATGCTGATCGACGCGAGTAGCGGAAGGGTTGCGCTCGGATAGGCGTTTCGCGCGCAGAGCTGATTGTCGCCTCCACATGGAGATTGCGCACCGCGGGCCAGTCGCTGCCAAAGGCCTTGCGATACCGGCCTTACCGGACGCGGGTCCAGCCGCGATTGCCATGGGCAGTGTGCCGATGCGCAATGGTTGGCGTGGGAAGTCGTCTCGGCTCAGCAGTCATGAGGAGACTGAGTGGCTCGGCCTGGCGCGGGCGTTGTCTCGCCCGCAGGCGCACGGCGCTTGGGCGCTACGTGACCCGGAACTCGACCGTCAACCCGGTCTCGCAGAATGGGAACGGTCACACAGAACGTCCTCAAGGATGGGAGTCACAATGCCTGGGCTGACGGCTCCGTCGGGCAACTATTTGCCGCTCGGCCAATTGATAAGGGAATGCCATGGCACGCAGACTGGCTCGAATCGCAGCGCTGACCAGCGCCTTTATACCCTCTCTCTCGGCGGCATTGGGGGTTGGCCCCATTGCAACGGAATCCTCGCTGAATCAGCCGCTGGAGGCACGGATTCCCCTGGAGTCGGCGGACGCGCAGGAAGTTGAGAGCCTGCGTGCAGCGCTGGCTTCACCGGAGACGTTTCAACGGGCTGGGCTTGAGCGCCCGTTCATGCTCTCGCGCCTGCAGTTCGAGGTGGTCACCGAAGCAGTGCCGGAGCCCTATGTGGCCATCCGCACCTCCGACCCTGTTCGCGAGCCTTTTCTTGCCTTTCTGGTGGAGCTGAACTGGTCCGGCGGGCGACTGATCCGTGAATACACGGTGTTGCTCGATCCTCCGCTCCATGCCCGCGAGGAAAAGACCGTACCGACAGCCGCCGACGGTCGCGACGCCGGTGACCCGGCTCGCGAACGTGAGGCCTCCGCCCGCACAACGCCGGAGGATGCGGGCTATTTCGATGCGCTCACCGAAGGGCGCGTGCCGCGCGAAGTCGAAGTCGCGCGCAACGATACCCTCTGGGAAGTCGCGGATGAGGTCCGCCCGGACGATGCGGTCTCTGTCCATCAGATGATGATGGCGCTGTGGGAGGCGAACCCCGCGGCGTTTGCCAACGGCAACGTGAACAACCTGCGCGCCGGCGCCGTTTTGCGCGTGCCGGATCGTGAGCAAGCCACGTCCCGCTCGGCGCGTGACGCGCGGCGTGAGTTTGCCGCTCACATGGATGCCTGGCGGGCCGGACGGGCGCTGGACCCGGCGCCTGAGGACGATCCGCAATTGGCGGAGGTGGACGCGGAACCCGAAATCAATTCCGCCCGCCTGGAAGTCGTCGCAGCTGGCGAGACCTCTGGGGATGATGCCACCGCCTCGCTCATGGATGACGACCTGGCGGCCACAGCGGAGAACGTCTCCCGGCTTCAGGCCGAGCTCGCCGCGCAACGCGAAGAAAAAGCGTCGCTGCGTTCGGAGAATGAGGACCTACAACAGCAGATCGGCGAGCTGCTCGGCCGGGTTGAGGCGCTGGAGAGGACGATCGACATTCAGGTGACGGATGCCATTCCGGGAATGACGGAGGAACCGCTGGCGGTGGACAGCTCCCTCGCCGAAGCCCCCAGCGAAGAGCAGGCCGCGCCGCAAGACGATGCGCCGGTCGATGCAGACCTGGCCGTCGACGAACCCGCCGCAACCCAGCTGCAGGCGCCATGGGACGACACCCGGCTTATGGGACTCGGCGGTGCAGGCATCACGGCGTTGCTCGTGTTGCTGCTGCTGATGGTTCGGCGTCGCCGTGCCGGGGTCATGGATGCCGCCGCTACTGGGATTGCTGTGCCGGTGCCCGCGGCCGCCGACGGCGAGGGCAACGCCGGCCAGGCCCCGGCGCGTGCGGCACCAACCGAGTCCAAGGCCAACGAGGTCGAAGGTGCGCCGGCACGCGGCGGCAACGGCGACCCGCTGGAAGAGATCGACGTCTACCTGGCCTATGGTCATTACGACCAGGCGCGCGAACTGTTGGCGACAGCCGTGACCGCGGCGCCGGAGCGCAAGGACCTGCGGCTCAAGCAATTGGAAGTCTACGGGCACACCAATGCTCGCGCCGCATTCGAGGCTGGTGCACAGGAACTCTATACCTTGGTGGACGGTGAGCACGACCCCGTCTGGAAGCAGGTCGTTGACATGGGGCGGGCTATCGCGCCCGATAATCCCCTGTTTGCCGCGGACGGCGCCGGGGCGACAGCCGCGCCAACGACCGAACTGACCGAGGCCGCCGGGTCGACATTGACGACGCCGGAACCGGAGCCGCCACTGGACATTGAACTCGACGAGCAAGGCGATGAACCGGTAGCCCCGGTGCAGGAAAGGGATGAGGATGATTTCAGCGATCTCGAATTCAGCCTCGACGAAGTGCCCGAGCCGTCCTCCGCGGAACAGCCGCTCGAGACACCCGGGCAAGACCGGGAGGCCGCACCGGCTGCGCTCGAGAGCGAACCTGCGGACGGCGACGCCTTCAGCCTCGATTTCGATCTCGATGATCTAGGGGCACCAGACTCCGAGAGCTCGCCCGCGCGGGATGAATCCTCCGAACCGCCACAACCTACCGAGACCCTGCCACCGGCGGAGGCCACCGATGCGCCAGGGGCGGATGAGCTGAGCCTCGATTTCGAGAGCTGGGAAGGCTCCGAGCCTGCGGCACCCTCAGTGCCGGAGGTGGGCGCAGGTGCCAATGCCGCAGACGAGGACGGCGACGGCGACGCTGGACTCGCATGGCACCTGGACCATTCGCATGGCGGCGCCGACACGGCGGCCGCTGACGCAGGGCTCAGTGACGCACTCCCCAGTCATGCCGGCGATCCCGACAGTCGCGACGACGGGTCGAGTGAAGGGGGCATCCCGCCGAGCGATCTCGGTGAGGACGAGGCGCTGTCCCTGGAGATCGATGAGGCGATTCGGGCGGCCTCCGGTGATGAGCCGTCATCTGAGGACGACAATGACGACTTGTTTGATACCGGCGACGAGACCTCGACTAAGCTGGATCTCGCCCGGGCGTATCTGGATATGGGCGACAGCGAAGGCGCGCGCGCCTTGTTGGACGAGGTCCTGCAAGAGGGTTCCGAACAGCACAAGACCGAGGCGCGGTCACTGTATGAGCAAGCGCGCTGAGGTAGCCCGCTGCCGGGGCTCGCCTGTGCCTGGCTGTTTTCTCCGCCCGACGTGGTCGCCTGGCTGCTCCAGCTTGCTGCGCTGCTCCTGCGCTGTGGGCGGTTACCGACCCCCGGTCGCGCCATGGGCCAGGACTGTTGCGCCTGCGCTGGCTACTCATCACGATCTCGACGCACTATGCTTGGCTGACACCCGGCACTCCCGTATTCCCCGGGGCAGACCGTGTGGGTGTCACCTCTGGTTCCGCGCCTGTCCCGCCTCCACCGCTGGCAGTGGCTGATGCACCGGGTCTGCCCGGGGTATCTGATCCGGCT
The DNA here is from genome assembly GCF_007120195.1 of Aquisalimonas sp. Lineage (GTDB taxonomy): Bacteria > Pseudomonadota > Gammaproteobacteria > Nitrococcales > Aquisalimonadaceae > Aquisalimonas. The sequence continues at coordinate 10,227 of NZ_SKOG01000284.1, read as the reverse complement.
TGATGCATGGCCGTCAGCGGGCGGAGTGGGATACATTCCGGCGAAACCAGCGACACGGTTGTAAATGGAGTCATGCCGATGCGCATCGCCATGGGTGTGGAGTACGCGGGCACCGGCTATGCAGGCTGGCAGGAGCAGCGGCATACGCAATCGATTCAGACCCTGGTCGAGGGGGCGCTGTCCCGTGTCGCCGATGAGCGCGTCCGGGTTGTCTGTGCCGGGCGTACCGACGCCGGTGTCCACGGCCTTGGGCAAGTGATTCATTTTGACACCAGCGCCAGACGGCCCACGCGTGGCTGGTGCCTCGGTGGCACCACGCACCTGCCCGATGACATCGCCTTGACCTGGGCCCGCGAGGTCCCGGCGCAATTTGACGCACGCCGTAGCGCGCTGCAGCGACATTACCGTTACGTGATTCTCAACCGCCCGGTGCGCCCGGCCTGGCTCAATGGGCGGGTAGCCTGGGCCCGGAAGCCGCTGGATATCCGGCGCATGCAGGCCGCCGCGCCTCATCTGCTGGGGGAGCAGGATTTCAGCTCGTTTCGGGCGGTCGGCTGCCAGTCGCGCCATGCCTGGCGGGAGGTGACGCGTGCGGAACTCCACCGGCAGGGCGATTTTCTTTACCTCGATGTCAGCGCCAACGCCTTTCTTCACCATATGGTGCGCAATATTGCGGGAACACTGATGGCCGTCGGTGCGGGCGATCGCGATCCGCACTGGGTCGCCGAGGTGCTCGCCGCCCGGGATCGCACGGTCGGTGGCTTCACCGCGCCGGCGGGCGGCCTCTACATGGTGGCCGTGGACTATCCGGCGCATTTCGATTTGCCCGTGCCGCCACCGCCGCCGCGCTTTGCCTGACTTGTGTGGGCGGGTTACCATCACGTGCTTTCGCCGACCCGAGGTGGCGCGTGCGTACGCGTGTGAAAATCTGTGGTCTGACGCGCCCCGAGGATGCCATTGAAGCCGCCTCGCTCGGAGCGGATGCCATCGGGCTCGTGTTTCATGATGCCAGCCCCCGCGCGGTGGATGTGGCCACCGCCCGCGCCATTCGGGATGCGGTGCCCCCGTTTGTGACCGTGACCGCGTTGTTCCTGGATGCTCCCGCAGAGCGCGTGCGCGGCGTCCTTGATGCGGTGGCGGTGGATCTGCTGCAGTTTCACGGCCGCGAGCCTGCGGCCTATTGCGAGGATTTCGGACGGCGCTACATCAAGGTCGTTCCCATGCGGGATACGCGGGATCCGGTGGCACTGATGCGGGAGCATCCCAAGGCGAGTGGGTTCGTGCTCGATGGACACGGTGCGGGGGAACAAGGTGGCGGGGGCGCTGTCTTTGACTGGACGACCGTCCCCGAGGCGACGAGCCGTTGGATCATTCTCGCGGGCGGATTGCATGCGGGTAACGTCGCCACCGCCATCCGTCAGGTGCGGCCCTGGGCGGTCGATGTGAGCAGTGGCGTCGAGTCCGCGCCGGGCGTGAAGGACGCCCGGCGTCTGGCAAGCTTTATTAGCGAGGTCCAAGGTGTCCAAGACGTCCGAGGCAATGCAGCAGCCAGTTGATTTCGCCCGGTTTCCGGATGAGCGCGGTCATTTTGGCCGGTATGGTGGGCAGTTCGTGCCGGAGACGTTGATGGCGCCCCTGCGCGAACTGCAGGATGCCTACGCCCGCTACCGCGATGATCCCGAGTTTGTCGCCGAGTTTCAGTCGGATTGTCGTGACTTCGTGGGCCGTCCCTCGCCGCTGTATCGGGCCGAGCGCTGGACGCGGAAACTTGGCGGCGCCCGTATTTACCTCAAGCGCGAAGATCTCAATCACACGGGCGCCCACAAGATCAATAACACCATTGGCCAGGCCCTATTGGCCAAGCGCATGGGCAAGACCCGGGTTATTGCTGAGACGGGGGCGGGCCAGCATGGCGTCGCCAGCGCCACCGTGGCCGCGCGACTTGGTCTCGAGTGCGTGGTTTACATGGGCGCCGAGGACATACAGCGCCAGTCGCCCAACGTCTTTCGCATGCGCCTGCTCGGCGCCAAAGTGGTGCCGGTGAATTCAGGATCCCGCACCCTCAAAGATGCGCTCAACGAGGCCATGCGGGACTGGGTGGCCAACGTCGACGACACCTTCTACATCATTGGTACCGTGGCCGGGCCGCACCCTTATCCCATGATGGTGCGGGACTTTCAGTCCATCATCGGCCGCGAGACCCGGCAGCAGATGCTGGACGTTGAGGGCCGTCTGCCGGATGCCCTCGTCGCTTGCGTCGGTGGCGGTTCCAACGCCATCGGGCTCTTCCATCCGTTCCTCGCGGATGCGGACGTGGCGCTGTACGGAGTCGAAGCCGGGGGTTACGGTATCGCCAGCGGCCAGCACGCGGCGCCGCTGTGTGCCGGGCGCCCAGGGGTGCTGCACGGCAACCGCACCTACTTGATGGAAAACGATGATGGTCAGATTATCGGTACGCACTCGGTGTCCGCCGGGCTGGACTACCCCGGGGTCGGTCCCGAGCATTCCTGGCTCAAGGATATCCAGCGTGCCGTCTACACCTCGGTGACCGATGACGAGGCACTGCGCGCATTCCATGAGCTCACGCGCACCGAGGGCATTATTCCCGCCCTGGAAACGGCCCATGGGCTCGCGTATGCCGGAAAACTCGCTGTGGAACTGGGGCCCGGGAAAACCATTGTCGTGAATCTGTCCGGCCGTGGCGATAAGGACATCCAGACTGTGGCCGAACGCGAGGGAATCGAACTGTGAGCCGTCTTGCCGAGCGTTTTCGCCAACTCCGTGGGCGGGGGCGCACTGCCCTGATTCCGTTTATCACGGCGGGTGATCCGCACCCGGATCTGACCGTTCGCCTCATGCACGGGCTGGTGGCGGCTGGTGCGGATGTGGTTGAGCTGGGCGTGCCATTTTCCGATCCCATCGGTGACGGCCCTGTCATCCAGCAGGCGTGCGAGCGGGCCCTGCGGCACAATGTGAGCCTCCGTGATGTACTCACCATGGTGCAACGGTTCCGCGAGGATGATCCGGATACCCCTGTGGTCCTGATGGGATACATGAATCCCGTGGAATTGATGGGTTATGCCGAGTTTGCCACGCGTGCGCGGGATTCCGGCGTCGATGGCGTGCTTACCGTGGACATGCCACCGGAGGAAATGGGCGAGTTGGCCGCGAGCCTTGCCGCTGCCGCATTGGATTCGGTCTTCCTGGTCTCCCCGACCACCACGGAAGAGCGCATGCAGGCGATTTGCGCCAAGGCGGGCGGCTTTATCTACTACGTGTCACTCAAGGGGGTGACCGGTGCAGCCAACCTGGATGTGGATGCGGTGGGGGCGCGTGTGGCGCGGCTGCACGGCATGACCGGCCTGCCTGTGGGTGTCGGCTTCGGGATTAGCGACGCGGCCACGGCGGCTCGTATGGCAGCCGTCGCCGACGCCGTTGTTGTGGGCAGTGCGCTGGTGCGCCGTATCGAGGCGAATCAGGAGGATCTGGACGCGGCCCAGGAGGCCGTGACCGCCCTGGTCGCGGAGATGCGCCAGGCGATGGATGCCGACGCCCCGGCGAGCGTTGAGTAACACCGTCAGCGAGGGACTTCCCCGTGGTTGGAAAGGGCAGACAATGAACAGGACGCCGACACCATGAGCTGGTTCCAGAAACTCATGCCGTCACGGATTCGCACCGATGCCACGGAGAAGGCGCGCAACCGTAGTGTGCCCGAAGGGCTGTGGACGAAATGCCCCGCGTGCAATGCGGTGCTCTACCGTCCTGAAGTGGAACGCAATGGCGAGGTCTGCCCGAAATGCGCCCATCATATGCGCATCGGCGCGCGGACGCGGCTGCAGGCGTTTCTCGACCGCAATGGCGGCACTGAAATCGGCGCCGACGTGAAGCCGGTGGATGTCCTGCGCTTTAAGGACGGCAAAAAATACAAGGATCGCCTGCTCCAGGCGCAGAAGGCCACCGGTGAAGGCGATGCCCTCGTCGCCTACCAGGGTGAACTCAAGGGGCACCCCGTGGTGGCCTGTGCGTTTGAGTTTGAGTTTATGGGCGGGTCCATGGGCTCGGTGGTGGGTGAGCGTTTTGTGCGCGCGGCCAACATTGCGTTGGAAGAGCGCATACCCCTGGTGTGCTTCAGCGCCAGCGGTGGCGCACGCATGCAGGAGGCGCTGTTCTCGCTGATGCAGATGGCCAAGACCAGCGCCGCACTCGGGCGGCTACGGGAAGAGGGCGTACCCTACATCTCCGTGCTCACGGATCCCACCATGGGTGGCGTGTCCGCGAGCCTGGCCATGCTGGGCGATATCAATATCGCCGAACCCGGTGCGCTGATTGGGTTTGCCGGCCCGCGTGTCATCGAGCAGACGGTACGCGAGACGCTCCCGGAGGGATTCCAGCGTGCTGAGTTTCTGCTCGAGCATGGGGCGATCGATATGATTGTGGATCGCCGCGAAATGCGCGATACCATTGCCCGGCTCTTTGCCATACTCACGCATCAGCCCGCGCCCGACGTTCGCTGGCTTGAGAGCGAAACGGCGGAACTACCCGCTGGGTGACGGCCCGTGCGTTTTACAACACTGGATCAGTGGCTTGAGTGGCAGGCGGGGCTGCACCCCCGTCTCATCGACCCGGGGTTGGAGCGGGTCGGGCAGGTGGCCGATTTGCTGCGCCTGCGACCCGCCGCAGTGCCCATCATCACCGTGGGCGGCACCAATGGTAAGGGGTCTTCCGTGGCCCTGCTCGAGGCCATGCTCCGTGCTGCGGGTTACAGCACCGGCGCCTATACCTCCCCGCACCTGCTGCGCTACAACGAGCGCATCCGCCTCAATAGCCAGGATGCAACGGACGACAGCATCATGGCTGCGTTTGACGCCATCGACCAGGCGCGCGGCGGGATCAGCCTCAGTTACTTTGAGTTTGGTACCCTGGCGGCCCTGTGGCTGTTCCGTGAATACGGTGTCGGCGTGGTCCTGCTGGAGGTGGGGCTAGGGGGGCGGCTCGACGCGGTCAACATGATGGATGCCGACGCGGCGCTCATCACCAGTATCGGTCTGGATCACGCCGAGTGGCTGGGCCGCGAACACGATGGCATCGGCCGTGAAAAGGCCGGAATACTTCGCGCCGGGCGTCCCGCCGTGTTCGCCGGAGAGGCCATCCCCGGGACGATTCGCAGTATCGCCGCGACCCTCGATGTGCCGCTGCGCGTCGCCCATGAGGATTACGACTGGCAGGTGCACGCCGACGGCGGCTGGCAATGGGTTGCGGGCGATCGCGCCCGCGAGGATTTACCCCCGCCCGGTCTTCCCGGCGCGATGCAGTATCAAAATGCGGCCGGGGTGCTTGCTGTGCTGGATACCCTGTCGGCGTCGCTACCCGTGTCCGACGGGGCCGTGCGCGCGGGCCTGCAGCAGGTGCGCCTGGCCGGGCGTTTGCACGAGCGCCCGGGCGCGGTAGAGTGGCTGTTCGACGTGGCGCATAACGCGGATGCCGTCGCGGTGCTGGCCGCCGAGGTGGAGCGCCGTCCCGCTGCCGGGCGGTGTCATGCAGTATTTGGCATCATGGCACGAAAGGATCTCGAGCCGGTGCTCGATGCCATGACGGGTCACGTGGACGCCTGGTGGCCCCTGGTACTACCGGATCAGGACGCGCGCCCCGCCCGGGATGTTGCAGAGGAGTTGCAGCGCCGTGGTGAGGATGTCGTCGCCGTCGGCGACCCGCAGGCGTTGCACGGGCAGCTGCAGGCCACCGTGCAGGCGGGCGACCGGGTTCTGGTATTCGGCTCCTTTCGCACCGTCGAGGAAATGATGCATGTGACGGGCATGGCGTCCGCCTGAACGCCGGAGCAGGCGGCACCTGCCGACGTTCGCGTGACGCTTACTGGACCTGCGCGGGGAGGAACTCCATTGCAACAGCACCACAAACAGCGGCTGGTTGGCGCGGTCGTCGTGGTCGCGCTCGCCGTTATTTTCGTACCCATGCTTCTGCAGGGGCCCGTGGATCGTGGGACAACCGACCTGTCCGTGGAGATTCCACCGCGGCCGGAGGTGGAGCAGGGACCGGAATCGGAGTCCGCAGCTGCGGAGGCCGAGCCGTCGCCAGGCCTGGAGGCCGTGCCATTGCCCGAGGATGACGACGCTGATGCTGCGCAGGCACCCCCGGGCCCCGCCCCGTCGCCGGACCCCGATATGCTGCCCGACGAGGAAGACGGTGTCGCCGAGGCCCCGGAGGAGGCAGCAGGCGAGGACGAGGAACTCGCTTCCTACTCCGTTCAGGTGGGCAGTTTCGGTAACGAGGATAACGCGCTCGGTTTGCGGGACCGCCTGCGCGAGCAGGACTTTTCCGCTTATGTGGACCGCATTGAACGCGAGGGGGATCAACCGCTGTATCGGCTGCGGGTGGGTCCTGTGGTGGAGCGCGGCGAGGCCGAGGAGTTGCTCGAGCGCCTCGCCAGCGAGGCTGACGTGGATGGGCTGGTGGTCTCGCATCCGTGAGCGGTCGCCGAGGCGCTGGCTGGCAGGGCGGGTGACTCCGAGTGGCTTTCTCCCGCTCCGGCGCTTTGCTACCATTGCGATCCCTGTGCTGCCTCGGCGCTGACCTTTGCCCATGAACTGGCTTGATTTCGCCGTCCTCGCCGTCATTGCACTGTCTGCCCTGATCAGCCTGATCAGGGGCTTCGTTCGCGAAGTCATCTCCCTGGTCGTGTGGATCGCCGCGTTCTGGATTGGAATCCGTTATGCGAGCGAGGTTGCCGTCTATTTCGCCGACTATATCCCTTCTCCCACGATTCAGCTCGGCGCGGGTTTCGTCGTGCTCTTCGTGCTGACGCTGATCGTTGGTGCGCTGATCAACTACGTGGCGGGGCAGTTCGTCGGGCGCACCGGCCTCACCGGCACGGATCGATACATCGGCGTTATTTTCGGGCTGGCCCGTGGTGTGGTGGTGGTGGCTGTTCTGGTCCTGGCCGCTGGCCTGACGGCGCTGCCGCGGGAGCCCTGGTGGCAGGAGTCGGTCCTGGTGCAGCAGTTCCAGCCCTGGGTGTGCGAGATCGGGGTCAGTGAATGGCTCGACGGCATGACCGTTTATGCGCCACTCGCCGATGATCCAGAGCTGGAAGGGCGCCCTGCACCCGAGTACTGGCGCGAATTTTGTGAGGATCCGGAAGCGCCCGATGCGTAGCGACCCGGCTTGCGCGTGCGGTGGGTGTGTTACCGGGGCCCTCGTCTGGTCCAGCGCAATGACGGTTGCAGGAGGTTCCATCGCTCATGTGCGGGATTATCGGAATGGTGGCACAGGGGCCGGTGAATCAGGCCATTTATGACGGCCTGACGGTGCTTCAACATCGCGGCCAGGATGCGGCCGGGATTATGACCTGGGAGGATGGCCGGCTTTATCTGCGCAAGCGCAACGGACTGGTCCGGGACGTCTTCCGCACCGAACACATGATCCAGCTGCGCGGCCACATCGGAATCGGCCACGTGCGCTATCCGACCGCCGGCTGTGCCAGCAATGCGGAGGCGCAGCCCTTCTACGTAAACTCGCCCTACGGCATCAGCTTGGCCCATAACGGCAACCTTATCAACGCCGAGGAGCTCAAGCGCGAGCTCTTTCTCGAGGACCTGCGCCATATCAACACCGGGTCCGACTCCGAGATCCTGCTGAACGTCTTTGCCCACGAGCTCGCCAGCCCGGGTAAGCTGCGCATCAGCGAGGACGAAATCTTCGCTGCCGTCGCCGGGGTCTACCGGCGCTGTAAGGGTGGCTATGCCGCCGTCGCCATGATCAACGGTTACGGCATGCTCGCCTTTCGCGACCCCCACGGCATTCGGCCAGTATGCTTCGGCCAACGCGACACACCCGAAGGCCCGGAGTACCTGGTGGCCTCCGAGAGCGTGGCCATGGATACGCTGGGCTTTCGTCTCATCCGCGAATTGGATCCAGGCGAGGCCATCTTCGTAACCCTCGACGGACACCTGTATACCCGCCAGTGCGCAGTTGCGCCGATGAATCGCCCATGCCTGTTCGAATACGTCTACCTCGCGCGGCCCGATTCGATTATCGACAATGTGGCCGTTTACAAAGCGCGGTTGCGTATGGGCCAGCGATTGGCGGCCAAGATCGAGCGCGTGTGGCCCGATCACGATATCGATGTGGTCATCCCGGTCCCCGACACCAGCCGCACATCCGGACTCGAGATGGCGCAGCACCTGGGCGTGAAGTACCGAGAGGGTTTCATCAAGAACCGCTACATTGGCCGCACGTTTATCATGCCGGGCCAGATGCAGCGGCAGAAATCGGTTCGCCAGAAGCTCAATCCGATCGGCCTGGAGTTCAAGGGCAAGAACGTGATGCTGGTGGATGATTCCATCGTCCGTGGCACCACCTGTGGTCAGATCATTGAGATGGCCCGGGAAGAGGGCGCCCGCAAGGTCTACTTTGCCTCCGCCGCGCCGCCGGTGAGGTATCCCAACGTCTATGGCATCGACATGCCCTCGGCCGGGGAGCTCATTGCGCACGGTCGCAGTGAGGACGATGTCGCCCGGCTGATCGGTGCCGACAGACTGGTCTACCAGGATCTCGACGACCTGGTGCAGGCCGTCCAGCAAGGCAACCGGCGGTTACGGGGCTTCGATGCGTCGTGCTTCGACGGCGAATACGTGACCGGGGATGTGACCAAGGCCTATCTGGACGCCCTGGACGAGCAGCGTAACGACGCTGCCAAGGCGACGCGCCACAGCGCCGATGCCCTGATCGATCTGCACAGTGAGCCGGATTGAACACAGCGCTCAGGACCGCACCGGCGATAACCAGCCGCCGCGGCTGGCCGTTTGACATCCCCCCAAGGGTGCCATAGAGTCTCACAGAGGCGCTGATTTGACCGATTCAGCTTGCGGGCGCCGGAGGTTAGCCGGTGGCATGGGGTTGCATGCCGGTGACGCCTTCAAAAAATGCCGCTAAAGCGAGGGAGTTCTGCTTTCTTGCTCCGGGATCGTCCCGGTTCCCGCCTGCATCCGATCGTCCGCCGCTGGCAGATCGCGCCCTGGTTTGCGCGAAAGGCCGGAAGGTCGCGGGGGCGATATGCCGCTGAATACCCCCTCGGCCATGACCCGGCAATGACGACGAGGAATCTGGCATGGCGCAGGAGCACAAGCCAACGGGGTTCGACACCGCCGCTGTGCGTGCCGGGCAAGTCCGCACGGGCGAGCAGGAGCAGTCCGAGCCGCTGTTCTTGTCGTCCAGTTTTACCTTTGACAATGCCGCCCAGGCCGCGGCGCGCTTCGCTGGTGAAGAGCCCGGTAATATCTATTCCCGGTTCACGAATCCGACCGTGCGCACATTCGAGCAGCGCCTGGCCCGCCTGGAGGGCGGGGAAGCCTGTGTGGCAACCAGCTCCGGCATGGCGGCCATCAACGCCATGTGCATGGCGCTGCTGCAATCCGGCGATCACATCGCCTGTTCGCGAGGTGTTTTCGGCACGACCACGTCGCTGCTCACAAAAGTCCTGCCCAAGTTTGGCGTGGAGACCACGTTCGTTGGCCCGACGGACTATGCAGCCTGGGAGCGGGCCCTACGGCCCGAGACGCGCCTGGTGTTCCTCGAGACGCCCTCCAACCCCCTCACGGAGGTGGTGGACATTGCCTGGCTGGCGGAGCTCGCCCACAGTCGCGACTGCTTGATGGTGGTGGATAACTGTTTCTGTACGCCCGCCCTGCAGCGCCCGTTGGAGCTGGGGGCCGACCTCATCATCCACTCCGCCACCAAGTACTTGGACGGCCAGGGGCGTTGTGTTGGCGGCGCGGTGGTGGGTGATGCCAAGCGGGTAGGCGAAGACGTCTTTGGCATGTTGCGGACCACGGGGCCGACCTTGAGCCCGTTCAATGCCTGGGTGTTTATCAAGGGGCTGGAGACGCTGCGGTTGCGCATGCGCGCCCACTGCGAGAACGCCCAGGCGCTCGCCGACTGGCTGCAGCATCACCCGCGCGTGGCGCGCGTCAATTACCCTGGCCTGATCTCACATCCCCAGCACGAGCTGGCCAGTCGTCAACAGCTTGGCTACGGCGGTATCCTGTCGTTCGAGGTGAACGGTGGCCGCGAGATGGCTTGGGCCGTGGTGGACCATACCGCGATGATCTCCATTACCGCGAATCTGGGTGACGCCAAGAGCACGATTACGCATCCGGCGAGCACCACGCACGGACGCATCACGCAGGAAGAACGCGACGCGTCGGGGATCAC
>NZ_SKOG01000201.1 GCF_007120195.1 Aquisalimonas sp. | reverse complement strand
TCTAGGCCCTCAGCATACCTTCGCTCTTGGATCAGAAAGTCGCCGGCCTCGTCTATGACCTCCCACAGATCGCCCGATTCGTCTGGCGAAGAAAGCAAACTCCTGAACAAACGCGCTCCTTGCTCCTCTCTGCCGCGCTGGTATTCGATCGAGCCCATAGTGAGAATGGCTGGCGGATAGTCGTGCTTTATCTCCAATGCTCTTTCGGCAGCAGCAATTGACGCCTCCATATCACCGATCGCCTGGCGGAAGATACTCTCCGCGTACGCCGCTTCGGCTTCCAATAGGCGCCAGGTGTCAGGAGAGTTGTCCGTTTTCCGTCGTCTGCGCTCCATCTCGAGACTCCGCTTTCGATTCGCTGGCCGATGTCGATTCTAAGGCGACGTGTGTCCCGCGGCTAACGTTGCCCATGAGCGGCCGACGAACCGCGCACCGGTTCGGAGGCCCGGCGCGCGAAGCGCGCTACTCCATGGGCTTGTTGCGTGCGATCTCCTGCGGCACGATGGCCGCACACCCTAAGCCGCTGCCTTCGACAATGAGCACGAAAGCATTGGACAACGTTCGAGAGGACGCGATGGCGCTGCCTCTGGACGATCGAGCTGAACTCGCTCGAGAGCTCCTCGCAAGTCTCGATGGCCCCGCCGACCCCGATATCCAGCGTGCTTGGGACGTTGAGTTATGCCGTCGTATCAATAAGTTACGCTCGGGTGAGGCAACCCTCCTTGATCCGGAGGATGTGCTCGCTCGCGCTCGCCAGCGCTTGAAGCGGGGCTGATGCGCAGAGTCCGTATCGAGGCAGAGGCCGACCGGGAACTCAACGAGGCCGCTGCCTGATACGAGACCCGCTCTCCTGAAACCGGCGCGCGGCTCCTCGATGCTTTCGAGAATGCCCTGACTGTTCTTCGCGAAGATCCAGTGCCCCTCCTCACGGTGCCGGGTGAAGCGGGCGCCCTTGGCGCGCAACAATTGCTGCTTCATCGATTCCCCTTCGACATTATCGTTGTCAAGTAAAACGATGACTTTGTCGTAATCGCAGTGGCGCATCAAGCTCGGCGGCTGGGATACTGGATGGAGCGCCTGCGCACATAACCGATTAGGTGGAAGTCTTCGGTATTGAATCATCGTGACTTCTTCATAACCCCAGTATCCCAGGGCGCGCCGTCGGCCTAGTTCAATTATCAATACAACACGTTAGTCGAAATTGTAGGTCCATGCCATGGAATCGCGTGACTTCCGCATGCCGTAATGTCCGGGCGCACCCTCAGGATAATGCGATCCTCCCCTGCAAGGGTGTGTGGGCAAGCCCCGGCACATCGGGCCACGGGTCGACGGAGCGCATGTCACCCTTGAGCACATTAATGAGCTGCGGCAGCTCATCAACTTTGGGGCGGCGGAGCAGTCGACCGACGCGGGTAATCCCCGCGTCACCCGCGGTGGTCACGGTGGTCCGCAAGCCGGGATCCATGCGCATGGTGCGCAGCTCAATCACCCGAAACAGCCGCACGTCCCGCCCGACACGCTCCTGCGTGAAGAAGCCATTGGCGCCGGTGTCGAGTGGGGCGACGATCCATGCGAGCGCGCGGCGTTCGGCAACAACAACCCTTCTGCCCGTCAGCTTGTCCAGCAACACACCGTCCGAATGCACACGCTTGCCCTCCAACTCTCTCCACCTCTGCTCCGCCAGGCGGGTGGGTATGTGCGGCAGCCTGCTCGTGGAGCCCGTCAGCGTGGGCTGGCCGGCGTGGGGGATTGCAGCTGCGGGTGCTCTCGCTGGAGCACATCGAACGGGCCTAATGCGGCGACCTGGCCTTGGTCGAGCAGCGCGACCTGATCACAGGCCTTTACCGTGGTCAGGCGGTGGGCGATCAGGATGATGGTCTTCTGGTGGGCCAACGCCTCGATGGCTTCCATGACGGCCTGCTCGGTGCGGTTATCCAGTGCACTGGTGGCCTCGTCGAAGACCAATACGGGAGGCTCGTGATAGAGGGCGCGGGCAATGCCGATGCGCTGGCGCTGACCGCCGGAGAGGCGCACGCCGCGCTCGCCGACGACGCTCGCGTACTGCTTGGGCATGTCGTTCATGATGAACGCGTGCAATTGGGCCAAGCGGGCGCAGCGAATGACTTGTTCGTAGTCAATCTGCTCCGGGGGCACGCCCAGGGCGATGTTCTCGGCGACGGTGGAATCGGTGAGGAAGATCTCCTGCGGCACGTACCCCAAGGCCTGTTGCCAGGCACGCAGGTTGGCGTCGGTGACGGGTTGGCCATCCACGGTGATGGCACCTTGGGTGGGGCGCAGCAGGCCGAGGAAGACGTCCACCAGGGTGGTCTTGCCGGCGCCGGTGGTGCCGATAATGCCAACGGAGCTGCCGACCGGGATCTCCAGGTTGATATCTCGCAGTGCGGGCCGCTCGGCGTTGGGGTAGGTGTAGTGGATGTTGTCCAGGGCGATGGTCCGCCGCGGGACCAGCGCTTCCGGGGCGCGCTTGTGGAGTTCGGCAAGCGCGGCGCGTTGGTGGAGGTCTTGGTAAATACCGTCCACGGCGGCGGCGCCAAAGCGCAGCTTGGCGAGGCCCGCATAGATGTGCTGCGCGGCCGGGAGCAGGCGGTAGCCGGCGAAGGCGTAGAGGCCGAAGACGGGCAGGATCTCGCCCAGGGCATCACTGCCGGTGCCGCCCTGCGTGGCCAGCAGGATGAGCGCAAGGGCAATGATGCCGCCGAAGCTGATCGCCTCGATGAGAAACTTGGGCACCTGGGCAAGGGTCCGGTTGGTCGCCTGGTGGCGGGCCTGCCGGCTGGAGGGGCCGTCGAAGCGCGCGAGGTAGGCGTGCTCGCGGCCGAGGAGCTTGATGTCCTTGATGCCGCCCAGAGCCTCGCTGGCGGCGGTGAAGCGCTCGGCGTTGGCCTGGGCGCGGTCGCGGCCGACGCGCCCGAGCACGCCGCGCACGGCGGTGAAGACGAGCGCGTACATGCCGCCGATGACAACGGCGACGCCCAGGGCGAGCCATGGGTTGACCGCGACCAGCAGGGCGACGATGGCGATGACCACGAAGAGGTAGGCAATCATCTGCATGCCGGGGCGAAAGACATTAAGGACGAGCTGATCCACCTCGGAGAGGATGCTCTTCGCCATGTCGCCGCTGTGCCGGTCGAGGAAGTAGGCGTAGGGCTGGCGCAGGTAGGTCTCCAGCAGACGCTTGCCCAGGGTGTGCCGGCGCATCTCGATGAAATGGTTCATGACGTAATGCGTCAGCGTGCGAAAGGCGGCCGACAACAGCACCAGGCCGAACGCCGCCGCCCCCAGGGCGAGAATGAACGTGTCCACGGAGGTGAAGCCGAGGCCGTTGTAGAGTGCGTTGAGCACGGCATTGGTCTCCACCACCTCGGGGTTGCCCAGGACGCTCAAAAACGGCATGACGGAGGCGACACCGGCGGTCTCGAGCAGGGCCATGATGATGACCATGCCGAGCACGAGGGCGCCGCGGCGTTTTTCCTTGCGGTTTAGCAGTGAGAGCATTTTTTGTAGTAGGGACATAGGGGGAGCGAGGTTCGGGGTTGTAGGCTGGATAGTGGATGACGGCTTCGCCTAAGCCACCCTACGCGCTGGGGCCAGCCCGCGCGAGTTGGAGAATACATGGTGGATTACGGCTTCGCCTAATGCGCCGTACCGGGCTGCGGCGCAGTGTCTCGACGGCGGATTACGCTGCCGCTAATCCGCTACGCGTGGTTGTGCGCCTGCGGCGCGGTTTGTTTGAACGGTGCATTACGGCTTCGCCTAATGCACCCTACGCCCTCCGATCGGCGTCGGTGGAATGGTGTCGCTGTTCCGGGCATCGACTGCCCCCTCCCCTCGGCCCCTCAATTGAGTGCAGCCCTCTACGCGGCGGCACCCTGTGAGCGCGCGGATTAGCGCAGCGTAAATCCGCCGTCAAACGAATCGCGCCGCAGGCGCACAACCAGTGCATCCAAGCGACAGTCCCGCCGCATACCCCCCAAACCCCAGCCCCCGCGCCATTGGCAGGTCTTGATTCAGGCAGGCTCCTCGCATACTGTATATAAAAATACTAATACGCCAGGGAACTCGGCCCATGAGCCACGACCAGAACTTCAAGAACCTGATCCTCGACTACCCGCGCCAGGCGCTGGCGTTTTTCGCCGCCGAGGAGGCCGCCGCCATCGACACCAGCGTCCGGATCACACCGCTGCGCCAGGAGCAGCTCCAGGAGCGTCTGGGGGAGCGATTCCGGGAGCTCGACGTGCCGCTGCGCGTGGAGT
>NZ_SKOG01000160.1 GCF_007120195.1 Aquisalimonas sp. | reverse complement strand
ATTGGGGCCATCGAGGAGATTGCGCAGGTCCAGCGGGCGGGTGCGATAGTGTGCGTGGATCAGTAACCCGAAGACATCCCGCAGCAATGGTTCGTCGCGTGCCAGGGCATCTCGGTCCACGATTTGCAGCCGGGTCTGCTGCGGCGCCACACGCGGGGCATCAATAGCCGGCAGCTCCGCATCCAGCAAGAGCGCCCGAAACACCAGGGCTTCGACCGGATCACCCGCGCGCCAGCGGATGGGCTCCCTGAGCGCCACATGACGCCAGCGCGGGGATTCCGTCTCCAGCGTGGGCTGGAAGCGCAACACAAACCCACGGCCGGTGCCTTCGTAACCATGGATGGTGGTGGCGAAGACGATGCGGCTGTAACGCCGCAGCAAGTCCCCCAGCAAGGCGGCCGACAGGGCGGCGGCTTCGTCAACGAGGACCAGCGCGGGCGCCGGCTCACAGCGCGCTATTTCCTCCGGCAGCAGGAATCGAATGGACGCACCGCCCCCGGCATCGACCCGGGCGCGCCTGATCGACTGACCGAGGCAAAGTGCCGCATGACGCAGCACGGCCTCCACCGCCGCCCGGCGGGGCCCGGTCACCACGACGGTGCCGCCGCGCGACTGCAGGTAGCGCGCCGCGGCGATGCCGAGGGCGGCGGACTTCCCGCGCCCCCGGTCCGCGGTCAGCACCGTCGGCCGCCGGCGGTGGCCGGTGGCCGCGCGCAGCACAGCGTCTACGGCCTGGGCCTGGTCGCTGGTGACGCAGTCAGGATCATTGGGGACCGGCCCCTGAACGCCGACGGGTAACGGCTGCGGTTCCGGCGTTGGCCCGGATTGCTCGATGATGACCGTGAGCGGGTCCGCCGTCAGAACCCGCTGCAGGCGTTGGATAAACCGATGCCCGACGGCCTCAATGCCCCAGCCGTCAACGGCAAGGCGTTGCGCCTGGGGATCCGTGGTCCCCGGCCAATCGGCAAGCGGCGGCGTGAGCACGAGTACCAGCCCGCCGGCGCGGACGGTGCCCATTCCAGCCCCCAGCCCGTCGGGGTCCAGGCCGTCGTGTGTGTCTAAAACTAGGGCTGCCGCCTCGCTGCCAAGCACTTGGACCAGCCCATCCGGCGCACAGGGCCTGGTACTGGGAGGCGGCGCCAACGCCGCCCAAAGCACCTCATGCAGGGATCCATAGGCGGCGGCGAGCATGGCTTCGGCGACACGCCGCCCCCAGCGTGCCTCGCCACTGATCATGATGAGCCGCCTGTACCCGGCTGCCCGGGCCTCGGCCTGCAGGCGGGTGGCGCAGGCCGCGGCAGCCGAGATTGTCTCCGAGCGCCTCACGCGGTTGCGGCCTCCAGCTGCTGCAAGCGATCGAAGGCCTCCCTACGGCTGGTGCCACACAGGCTTGCCGTGGCCTGAAACTGCACGCACACGGCCGGCCGTTCGGGCTGCCCGAACAAACCGCAGCGATAATCCACGGTGAGGTGAATGCAGGGAACACCCGCCGGCTTACCGTGGGGCATGCCCGGCAACGGCGATGAGATGGAGGGGGCGACACAGCATGCGCCGCAGCCGCTTCGGCAGTGCATTGGTGGACATCCTCACATGGCGCGGCCGCAGCCTTCCAGCAAACGGTCGTTAACGGTGACGCGAACCTGCTCCAGGCCCAGGCCCGCATCCGCGTTGTCACACTCCAGATCCAGCATTTCCACGCGCACGTTGGCATCAGCCGTCTCGGCCCTCAGCTGCGCGCCGTCGTCTGTCCAGATCACGCGGTCGGCGTTCAAGCTCCCCTCGCGCTCGCGGGCACGAAACGTCAGTGCCCCGTCTTTGACCTCCAGTTCCCACGAGTGATCATAGCCCTGCGCACGGTACTCCACGCCGCGCAAACGAGCCTCTTCCCAAACGACGGCGCCAGGGCTCTCGCCGCAGCGCACGCGTGTGCCATCGCCAAGGGTCAGCCGGCCCTCGCCACCAACGACCTCCCAGCTTACGCCTTCGCCCTGATAGGCCAGATCGCCATCCGCCGGGACCGACTCCATGGCCAGTTCGTCGCCGTCCCGATGCAGCTCCAGCTGCTCACGCCCGGCGCCCCGGGTCACCAACCGTTCGCCGTCAGCACAGTCGTAGACATGCACCAGCACGCCCGGCGCTGTGGGCGCCGCTTCCGGCAACGCGACATCAGCCGGCCTCCCCTGCGCTGCTGGCTCATGGGCGGCACATCCCACCGCCAAGGCCACAACCACACAGATACCCACCACACCAATAGCCCTCGGCGCACTCGACCAACCCGCCGTTGCCGCATGCAAGCCGAGGCGCTGCCGCGGTGTACTACCATCAGCATTGAAATCCATCATGGCCGACCGATTATGAGACAGTAGGCGAACCCATCAGAGCGGAGGATCGTTCCATGAATGCACTGCGAGTCCTGCTACTGAGTACCCTGCTCGCCGTATCCGGTCACGCATTCGCGCAAGCCCCGGAGGCCGACGACCCGGATGCCAGCCCCGACACGGCGCAGGACGCGCCCGAGCAAGTCTACGAGCTCGTGGTGCGTGGAATGCCATCGGGCATCGGGCGCGCGTGGAACGCGGCGGGCGGACTCAGAGACATCGACAACCTGGAAATCCTCTCGGTGATCCCTGACCGCAACCGTATCGCCGTGCGCAGCGACGAACAACCCGAACGCGCCGCAATCGCGGACGCACTCCAGGACTCAGGCATGACCCTGGTCTACATTGAGGAGCGCGGCTGACGAGGGGTCGGTCGCGGTGGGGCGTCTACCGGGTCGAACCGCAGCCATCCTGGTCTGCCTTTTGGCGTCGCCGCAGCCGGGTGCGGCGACGTTCAGTGGCATCCCCGGCGGGCAGGCGCTCAGTGAGCGCCAGCGCCGTTCGCAGATCACCGCGGACGTGCTCGTGAAATTTCGCCAACTGCTCGAGGGAATGCGGACAGCCTTCGCTCGCCAGCCGCTCCCAGATCGCCACGGCATCGTCGATCCGGCCGACACGCCGCCACAGCCGCGCCAGCTCAAGCAGGCCCGGGCCACTCAGCTCGTTTGCCGCATCAAGAATATGCAGAGCACGCTCCTCGTGCCCGTGCCGGCACCAGATTCTGGCGGCGCCCAGCGGGTCTGCTCCGAGCGATTCCGGCTCGCGCACAACGCCTGCGAGCAGGGAAATCAGCGCCAGTAACGAGCGAACATCCAGCCGGTTGTGACGCAGGACATCGGCCATGCGTCGCCCCTCACCCCGGTGGATCCAGTCAAACCACACGGTCGGCACCTGGCTGCCCGGCAAATCGTCGGTGCGCCTGAGCCCCAGCAACCGGGCCTCGGCCGTGGCCAGCCGGCAATCGGGCCATTGGCGGCGGTACAACCGCCGCAGCGGATGCAACAGATCCAAATGCTGCCCCGGCAGCGGTGCTTCGCGCCAAGCATTCAGGCGGTATCGATCGCGCAGCAGGGGCAAATCGAAGCTGCTGCCGTTGTAGGTCACCAGTCCGCCCGGCTCACGGAGGTCATCCGCCAGCGCGGTTAGCATCGCGGCCTCACCCGCGAAGCCGGTGAGCAGATACTGCCGCGTGCACCAGCGGCCGTCGTGCCAGCGGACAAGGCCGACATTGAATGCGAGTGTCCCCGTGCCCCCGGCAAGGCCGCTGGCTTCCGTGTCGACAAAAGCCAGCTCACCCAGGGACACATCCGGCAGCCCCGGAACCCGGACCCGAGACCCAGGGTCCGGTAACGCCACAGCCCCATGGAACTCACCCAGACCCTGGTCTTGGTCTATGCACAAAACCCCTGGCGCCACCTGCTCGGCACCCAACTCCGCAGCCAGGGCCGCTGGATCAGCGCCACCCACACCCGGCTGGCGAACAGGCGCTCCAGCAGCCCGCATCCGGGCAAGCCGCTGCTGCAGCCCGGCGCTGCTGGGGCTTTTCTCCCCGTCGGGTTTCCCTGCACGCGTACCCGGCGCTGCGGCGCCAGCCTGCTCACGCAGGGTGTGCAAACGCGTCTTAAGGTCCATCACCGCTCAACAGCTCCAGCACCCGCAAAGCCGCTGCCCGCGGCGAGAAGCCCCGCTGCTCGTCCGCGGCCAGAATGGGACCAATACAACCGGGACAGCCGAACTGGCAGCCGCACGCGGCAACAAGTGCCCGGGCGGCATCCACCACGGTCTGACGCTGCTCGTAGAGGGGCGCCGACAAGCCCACACCGCCCGGGTAGTTGTCATACAGGAATACAGCCGGGCGGAAACGCTGCTCCTGCTGCGGATCCATGACGCCGTTGTTGAAGCTTCGAATCTGCCCGCGTCCGGCGGGGCCGATGGTCGCAAACCAGCGGGCATTGCCGTCCCCCACGGCCCGGCCGAGATCGGCGGGCTCAGACATCACCCGCAGTGCCGCCACATGATGCATGGCGTGGGCGGCGCCCAGAAAGCCGTCCAGCGCTTCCTGGCGGCTCGGGAAGGCCCAAGCCAGTGCGTCTGGCCGCACCTCCCACCAGACGGCGGTGGTGTGCATCTCCTGGTCCGGCAGGTTGATGTTGCCGTAGCCGATATTCTCGTGGGTGTAGTAGCGGATTTTCTTGAACCCGGGGATGCGGCGCACCAGGTGCACTTCGCCGTTGGCGGCCTGGGAGCGTTCCCCCTGCGCACTCTCGAAGCTCTCCAGCACCTTGAGCCGTGTGTACTCGATGGCGTCGGTGTAATAGTCCGCGCGGGTCTGGCGCACCCAGGCCTTGCGACCCTCCCAGTCCAGGGTCTCGACTTGGTACGGGCTCGCCTGGATCAGGTAAATGGCCCCCTCGTAGAGCGTTTCTGCCGCGCTCGAGTAGTCCACCTCGGCGACGATCCGCTGCCCGCCGTGCGTGACATCGACGACCACGAAATTCCCCTCCGCCACGGAGCGCAGACTGACGCTGTTAGCGGGGTAGCTGTCCTCCGTCCAGTGCCAGCGATCGCCCTCACGATGGAGCACGCCCTGCTCTTCCAGATAAGCGAGCAGCGCTTCCACGTTCGCGCCTCCAAAGCACTCGCCCTGGCGAAACGGCAGCTCGAAGGCTGCGCAGCGAACGTGATCCAGCAGAATCAGCAGCTGATCCGGATCGATCCGGGCGTGTTCCGGCGAGGCGCCGAGGAAGAAATCGGGATTGCGCACAATGTATTGATCCAACGGCTGGCTGGAGGCCACCAGCACGCCCAGCGCCGTGCGATTGCGACGACCGGCACGCCCCAGGCGCTGCCAGGTGGCCGCGATGGTACCCGGATAGCCGTCGAGCACACACACATCCAGGGCACCGATATCAACGCCGAGCTCCAGCGCGGAGGTGGCGACAACACAGTCGACCTTCCCGGCCCGCAACGCTCGCTCCGTCTCCCGCCGTTCGCCGGGCAAGTAGCCGCCGCGATACGCCGCCACCCGCGTGGGCTTGCGTGGATCGCTGTCGAAGACATCCTTCAGGTACTTGGTGATCACCTCGACCATGAGCCGGCTGCGGGCGAAGACGATAGACTTGAGCCCCGCGCGCACAGCCATGCGTGCAATGCGCGTGCTCTGGGAACGGGAGGAGGCGCGAATCCCGAGCTCAGGGTTGATCACCGGTGGATTCCACAACAGCAGCTGCCTCTCCCCTGCCGGTGCTCCACTGTCGGTAATGGCAGTCACGCGCTCGCCCACCAGCTCCGCCGCCAGCTCCCCGGGATTGGCGATCGTGGCCGACGACAGAATGAACACCGGATCAGCGCCATAGAAACGACAGACCCGGCGCAGCCGCCGCATGACGTTGGCCACGTGGGAGCCAAACACGCCACGGTAGGTATGCGTCTCGTCGATGACCACGTACCGGAGGCTCTCAAAAAACTGTGCCCACTTGGTGTGATGGGGCAAGACGCCCTTGTGCAGCATGTCCGGATTGGTAACGACGATATCGCCCCGGGTGCGCACGGCCTTGCGGGCATCCCCGGGTGTGTCGCCGTCGAAGGTATACGCCCGCACGCCTAGCCCACCGGCCTGGTTGAGCTCCGTGAGCTCGGCCACCTGATCCTGCGACAGGGCTTTGGTGGGGAAGAGATACAACGCCTTGCCGCCCTCGGCCATCGCGCTCTGAAGCACGGGCAGGTTGTAGCACAGGGATTTGCCCGAGGCCGTTGGCGTGACCACCACCGTGTGCTGCCGGGCGCGGATGGCCTCCCAGGCTTGCCGCTGGTGGCTGTATAATCGGCTGATACCGCGGGCTTTGAGCGCGCCGCGCAACGCCGCGTCCAGGCCATCGGGCATGTCGGCGTAGCGTGCCTCCCGAGCCGGTATCACCAGCTGCCCGGTGATTCGGCCTGCGTATTTCCGTTGCAGGCGGCTCACCAGTAGGCGAACCGGTTCCAGTGCGGGTTCCGCTACGGCGTGGGAGGCGGCCATCCTGTTCTCCTTTTGTTCTCCCTGGTACTGTAGAGAACAAAGAGAGAACCGACAAGATGAAACGCTCCAGTGCATGCGATCCCTGACCCCGCGCCAACAAGACCTCCTCGACTACCTCCGCGGCTGCGCGGCCGAGGAGCACGCCCCAACGCTCGATACCATCTGCCGGGACATGGGGCTGCGCTCGCGTGGCTCACTGCACAAGCACATTCGGGCGCTGGTGGCCGCCGGGCTGGTGGAACCCATGGGCGGCCAGCACCGGGGCGTGCGACTCACACAGGCGGCAATACCCGACGAGGATGGCCTGCCTTTGCTCGGCCGCATTGCAGCCGGACGCCCGATCGAGGCCGTCACACACGACAGCCGCATACAGGTTCCCGCCGCCCTGCGCACGCAGGGGCCGTGCTATGTCCTCGAGGTGCGAGGCGATTCCATGAGCGACGACGGCATCCTAGACGGCGACTGGGTGGTCGTGGAGCAACGCGACCACGCCCGCAACGGTGAAGTCGTCGTTGCCCTGGTGGACGACGAGGAGGCGACCCTGAAACGCATTGAGCAACGCCCGGGCGTCGTCCGGCTGCATCCGGCCAACGCCGCGTACGCCCCGCTGGACTACCACCCAGGGCGCGTACGCATCCAGGGCGTGGTGGTGGGACAGATGCGGCGTTATTGAGCCCTCGGCAACGGTCACCGGCGAGGCATGAATCGATGCGCACGATCGGGTAACATACGCACCGTGATGTCGCGCGAAACCTAACATTCCGGGCCGCGCCGGTGACCACCGTCTCCCAATTGCAGCCCGGATCAAGACCAAGGCGAGGAGTCGTAACATGACCAAACGAGTGCAGGAGGGGGGGCTTCAGGTTGCAAAGGAACTGCACGATCTGGTCGCCAACGAGTTAACCCGGGGGACCGGCGTGGAAGCGTCCGCCGTATGGAGTGCCCTGGAATCCATGGTCAATGAGCTCGGTCCGCGCAATCGCGAGCTTCTCGACAAGCGCGACCGCATCCAGGAGCAGATGGACAACTGGTACCGGGAACACAAGGGCCAGCCGCACGACCACTCCGCCTACAAGCAGTTTCTCCAAGACATCGGCTACCTCCTGCCGGAGGGCGACACCTTCCAGGTGACCACCAAGAATGTGGACCCGGAGATTGCCCAAGTAGCGGGGCCGCAGCTGGTCGTGCCCATCAGCAATGCACGCTTCGCGCTCAACGCCGGCAATGCCCGCTGGGGCAGCCTGTACGACGCCTTTTACGGCACCGACATCATTCCCGAGGACGGCGGTCTGGAAAAAGGCACAAGTTACAACCCCAAGCGCGGCGCCGAAGTGGTCAAGCACGCCGCCCGTGTGCTCGACGATGCCGCGCCGCTGGCACAAGGCAGCCATGCCGATGCCACCGCCTACGCAATCAAGGACGGCAAGCTTGCGGTGCGCACGTCCAGCGGGGAGACCGGCCTGAAAGATCCGGCGCAGCTGGTCGGCTATCGGAGCGACGCCAACGCTCCCAGCGCCGTACTCCTCAACCGTCACGGTCTGCATCTGGAAATCCAGATCGACGGCAGCGACCCCGTCGGCAAGGATCACGCCGCCGGCGTCAAGGACGTGGTGATTGAATCCGCGATGACAGCAATAATGGACTGCGAGGACTCCGTGGCCGCAGTGGACGCCGAGGACAAGACGCTCGTCTACCGCAACTGGCTGGGACTGATGCGGGGCGAGCTGCAGGAAAAAATGGAAAAAGGCGGCAAGACATTCACCCGCGAGCTCAACCCCGACCGCCAGTACACCACGCCCAACGGTGGTTCCCTGACGCTGCACGGGCGCGCGCTCATGCTGGTACGCAACGTCGGCCATCTGATGACCAACCCGGCGGTGCTCGACAAGGACGGCAACGAGATCCCCGAGGGCATGCTCGACGCGATGATGACGGCCCTGGGCGCTGTGCATGACCTCAAGGGGCTCGGCACGCTGAGCAATTCACGCGCCGGCAGCATGTACATCGTCAAGCCGAAGATGCACGGCCCCGACGAGGTTGCCTTCGGCTGCGAGATCCTCAACCGCGTGGAGGACGCCCTGGGGTTGGCGCGCAACACCCTCAAGATCGGCGTCATGGACGAGGAGCGGCGGACCACAGTCAATCTCAAGGAGTGTCTGCGCCAGGCCAAGGACCGGGTGATCTTCATCAACACCGGGTTCCTGGACCGCACCGGCGACGAGATCCATACCTCCATGGAGATGGGCCCCTTCAAGCGCAAGGATGACATCAAGGGCGAGCCCTGGATCAAGGCCTACGAGGACTGGAACGTCGATATCGGCCTGGAATGCGGCCTCAAAGGCCATGCGCAGATCGGCAAAGGCATGTGGCCGAAGCCAGACCGCATGAAGGAAATGATTGAGACCAAGATCGGCCATCCCAAGGCGGGTGCCAACACGGCGTGGGTGCCCTCGCCCACGGCGGCCACGCTGCACGCCATTCACTACCATCAGGTCGACGTCCACGCCGTGCAGGCCGAGATCAAGAACCGGCCGCGCGCGAGCCTGGACGATCTGCTCACCGTGCCCGTGGAGACCAACCCGTCCTGGTCCGCCGAGGAAATCCAGCAGGAACTGGACAACAACTCCCAGGGCATCCTCGGTTACGTGGTGCGCTGGGTCGAACATGGCGTCGGCTGCTCGAAGGTGCCGGACATCAACGATGTGGGCCTCATGGAAGACCGCGCCACGTTGCGGATCTCCAGCCAGCATATTGCCAACTGGCTCTATCACGGCATCGCCTCGGAGGCCCAGGTCATGGACACCATGAAGCGCATGGCCGAGGTGGTGGACCGCCAGAACGCCGGTGACCCCACGTACCGCAACATGGCGCCGAACTTCGAGGACAGCGTGGCGTTTCATGCTGCTTGCGATCTGGTCTTCAAGGGCCGCGAGCAGCCCAGCGGCTACACCGAGCCGGTCCTGCACCGGCGGCGTCAGGAGGCGAAGGCCAAGTACGGCCGGTAATCCACGGGCTGCGCGTGGGGCGGTGGCTTTCAGGTGGTGCGCCTGCGGCGCGGGTGGTTTGACGGTGGATACGCTTCGCTTATCCACCCATTCTTCGTCTGCCGCCGCGGCGAATCGGAGGGCGCGCTGATGCCCTAACCCTTGCGCAGCCCGAGTACGTCTTCCATGTCGTAGAGGCCCGGAGCGCGGCCGTGCACCCACACGGCGCTGCGCGCGGCGCCGCGGGCGAACGTCATGCGGCTGCTGGCGCGGTGGGTGATTTCCATGCGCTCGCCGAGGCCGAGGAACATGACCGTGTGATCGCCGACCACGTCGCCGCCGCGGATGGTCTCGAAGCCAATGGTATTGCTGTCGCGCTCGCCGGTACGCCCCTCACGACCGAAAACGGCGCAATCATTGAGATTACGCCCCAGGGCGCCGGCGAGCACCTCGCCCATACGCAGCGCCGTGCCGGACGGCGCATCGATCTTGTGGCGGTGGTGGGCTTCGACCACCTCGACGTCGTAATCGTCGCCCAGCGCGCTGGCGGCAGTGGCCAGCAAGCTCAGGGTAAGGTTGATGCCGACGCTGTAGTTGGCCGCGTGCACCACGGCGATGTGCTCGGCGCCCTGCCGCACCCGTGCCTTCTGGGCGGCATCCAGCCCCGTTGTGCCGATGACCATGGGAACCCCGGCATCGGCGCAGGCTTCGACATTCGCGACCGTCGCTTCCGGCAGGGTGAAATCGATGAGCACGTCGATTTGCGCGAGCGCACCCGGCAGATCATCGTCTAGAGCCACACCAAGCCGGCCTTGTCCAGCGAGTTCGCCGGCGTCGGTCCCCGCCAATGACGCTCCCGGGCGTACCAATGCGGCGGAGAGCTGGAGATCGGAATGCTCGCCGACCGCCTCGACGAGATTGCGCCCCATGCGCCCTGCGGCCCCACACACCCCGATTCGAATCGCCATGCCGTGCTCCTCTCACGCTCCACCTGATTCAGAATTGGGCCCCACGGTCTCAGAATTTCAGCTCTTCAAAGAATCGCTTCGCCTTATCAAGCCAGGAACTGCCCTCCGGATTATGCCTGCGACCACCTTCGTCCAAGGTTTCCCCGAAGCGCTGCAGCAGCTCCTTTTGCTCCCGCGTGAGGTTGATGGGCGTCTCAACGGTGACGCGGCAGAATAGATCCCCCTGAGACCCGCCGCGTACGGGTTTGACGCCCTTGCCGCGAATGCGGAACGTCTTGCCGGTCTGTGTGCCGGGGGGAACGCGCAGATTGACGCGCCCTTCCAGTGTTGGGACTTCCAGCTCGCCGCCGAGCGCCGCTGTCACAACATTGATGGGGACATTGCAATGGAGATTCGCGCCGTCGCGGGTGAAGATGGGGTGCTCCTTGACCAGCACCTCCACGTAGAGATCCCCCGGCGGCCCCCCGCGCTCGCCCGGCTCACCCTCACCGGAGAGGCGAATCCGGTCCCCCGTATCCACCCCGGGAGGGATCTTGACGTTGAGTTCCTTGGCCTCCTGGACGCGTCCGTCACCGCCACAGGTGCCGCAGGGGTCAGTGATCACGACCCCCATGCCGCCGCAGCTGGGGCAGGTCTGCTGAATGGAGAAAAAGCCCTGCTGCACACGCACATCGCCATGGCCGTGGCATGTGGGACAGGTATCCGGTTCTTTACCACTCGCCTGGCCCTGCCCGTCGCATGCATCACACTTGCGCCAGGTCGGGATATTGAGCACGGCCTCCTTGCCGAACACCGCCTCTTCGAGCGTGAGTTCCAGGTTGTAGCGCAGGTCAGCCCCGCGGAACACGCGACTGCCCGCACGCCCGCCAGCGCCGAAGATGTCGCCGAACACGTCGGAGAAGATATCCGAAAAGTTGGCTCCGCCCGCACTGCGCCCGCCGGCGCCGCCAAAGCCACCTTCGACTCCGGCATGGCCAAACTGGTCGTAGGCCGCGCGCTTCTGCGGATCGGCGAGCACTTCGTAGGCGTTCTTGGCTTCCTTGAAATGGACTTCCGCGTCCTTATCCCCGGGGTTCCGGTCCGGGTGGTACTTCATGGCGAGTTTCCGGTACGCCTTCTTGATCTCGTCATCGGAGGCGTTTTTCTGCAGCCCCAGAATCTCGTAGTAATCACGCTGCGCCATGATCGACTCGTCCCCTGCTAGATTCGCCGGCGCCGGCGAATGCCATTAAACCCCCGTTCGTCACGCAGAACGGGCGCAGGGTCTACCCCTGCGCCCGTCCGTGGTCCAGATAGGCGGCCCGGTTACTTCTTGTCGTCGTCCTCCTTGACTTCCTCGAACTCGGCATCGACCACGTCGTCCGATTTAGCTTCGCCATGGGTCTCGGCACCGCCTTCTGCACCCCCGGTCTGCGACTGCTGGCCGTACATCTTCTCGGCCAGCTTACCCGAGGCTTCACCAAGCTTCTGGGTCTTGGCCTCGATATCGGCCTTGCTGTCACCCTTGTTGGCTTCCTCGAGCTCGCTGATGGCCTTCTCGATCTCGCGCTTCTCGTCCGCCGAAATCTTGTCGCCCAATTCGCCAAGCGACTTGCGCGTGGCGTGAATCAGGTTCTCGGCCTGGTTCCGGGCATCGACGAGTTCGCGCATCTTGCGGTCTTCCTCCGCATGCGCCTCGGCATCCTTGACCATACGCTCGATCTCGTCGTCGCTGAGTCCGCTGGAGGCCTTGATGACGATGGACTGCTCTTTGCCAGTCGCCTTGTCCTTCGCCGAGACATGGAGAATGCCATTGGCATCGATATCGAAGTTGACCTCGATCTGCGGCACGCCGCGCGGCGCCGGCGGAATGTCCGAGAGATCGAACCGGCCGAGCGACTTGTTGCCGCTCGCCATCTCACGCTCACCCTGGAGGACGTGGACCGTCACCGCGGTCTGGTTGTCCTCGGCAGTGGAGAACACCTGGCTCGCCTTGGTTGGGATGGTGGTGTTCTTCTCGATGAGCTTGGTCATCACGCCGCCCATGGTCTCAATGCCGAGAGACAGCGGGGTGACATCGAGCAGCAGCACGTCCTTGACGTCACCGCCGAGCACGCCGGCCTGAATCGCCGCACCGATGGCCACGGCCTCGTCCGGGTTGACGTCCTTGCGCGGCTCCTTGCCGAAGAAGTTCTTCACCGCTTCCTGCACCTTGGGCATGCGGGTCTGCCCACCCACCAGGATCACCTCGTCGACTTCCGAGGCACTGAGGCCGGCGTCCTTCAGCGCGATCTTGCACGGCTCGATGGTGCGCTTGACCAGGTCCTCGACCATGGACTCGAACTTGGCCCGGGTTACCTTCACGGCCAAGTGCTTCGGCCCGTTCTGATCGGCCGTAATGTAGGGCAGGTTGACCTCGGTTTGCTGGCTGGAGGAGAGCTCGATCTTGGCCTTCTCGGCGGCTTCCCGGAGGCGCTGCATCGCCAGCCGGTCACCGCCGAGGTCGATGCCCTGATCCTTCTTGAACTCGGCGATCAGGTATTCGATGATCGCGCGGTCGAAATCCTCGCCACCGAGGAATGTGTCGCCGTTCGTGGCCAGCACTTCAAACTGGTGCTCCTTGTCCACTTCTGCGATCTCGATAATCGAGATATCAAACGTGCCACCGCCCAGGTCGTACACGGCCACCTTACGGTCACCGCTCTTCTTGTCCAGGCCGTAGGCCAGCGCCGCCGCCGTGGGTTCGTTGATGATGCGCTTGACCTCAAGACCGGCAATCTTGCCGGCGTCCTTGGTGGCCTGGCGCTGGTTGTCGTTGAAGTAGGCGGGCACGGTGATCACCGCCTCTGTGACCTCCTCGCCCAGATAATCCTCCGCGGTCTGCTTCATTTTCTGCAGCACGCGGGCAGAGATTTCCGGCGGCGCCATCTTCTTGTCACGCACCTTCAGCCACGCATCACCGTTGTCTGCCTGGACGATGTGGTACGGCATCTCCCGGACGTCCCGCTGCACGACATCTTCCTTGAACTGCCGCCCCATGAGCCGCTTGACCGCGTGCAAGGTGTTTTCCGGGTTGGTGATCGCCTGGCGCTTGGCCGGCGCACCCACCATGATTTCCCCGTCTTCGCCGAATGCCACCACGGACGGCGTGGTGCGATCCCCTTCACTGTTTTCAATGACACGGGACTTCCCGCCATCCATGACGGCCACACAAGAGTTCGTGGTGCCCAGGTCAATACCGATAATCTTACCCATTTCGATGCTCCCCTCGATGATTCTGCCAAATCTCACGTTACGGCAAACAATTTTGCTGCTTCCTTAGATTTGGGCGACGGAACGTTTTTCAAGCCACGGCCCTCAGGCCTGCTCGTCGATCTGATCGCCCGGTTGCTGATGGGCTTCCTTGGAGACAATCACCATCGCCGGGCGCAGCAGGCGATCGTTGAGGAGATAGCCCTTCTGTACCACATGGATGACCGTGTTTGGCGCGTGCTCAGCCGACGGTTGTGTGGCCATCGCCTCGTGCCGCTCGGGATCGAACTTCTGACCCATGGGATCGACCTCGGCGATGTCGAACTTCTCCATCGCCTGGGTCAACATCTTCAGCGTGAGTTCCATTCCCTCGTTCAGCTTCGCCACATCCGCGTTGGCTTCCTGAGAGGCGGCGAGCCCCATCTCCAGGCTATCTTTTACGGGAAGCAGCTCACCGGCGAGCTTTTCCAGCCCCTGGCGTCGCGCCTGCTCCACGTCCTTTTCCAGGCGGCGGCGGGTATTGTCCATATCCGCACGGGCACGCAGATACTGATTCCAGTTCTCCTCGGCCTTTGTTTCGGCTTCCTGGAGCTTCTCCTCCAGCTCCTGAATGCGCGCATCGGTCGCCTCAGGTTCCTGGATGGGCGAATCGGTTGTGTCCTCACCGCCATCGTCCGGCTCCACAACCTCGCCCGGTTCCATGGCCTCGGTCTCAGGATCCTGCTCTTCCCGCTTGTCGCTTTCGTCGGTCCGCGCTTTCTGATCCTTCTCAGACATGCACTCTCTCCGGTTTCGCGTTGTCTGGCGCAGCCCGTGCGCGGCAATTTGCCGCCAAGGGCAGCCGCCATCGATAGCAAGATGCACGCCCCCCAGCGGGCGTCAGTGCTCTACAGCGGGGAAATGGGGCTCAATGCGACTGATTCAAGGCAGCGCCGAGTAATTTCGCCGTCATATCCACGATGGGGATAACCCGGTCGTACTCCATGCGGGTCGGGCCGATAACGCCGAGCACACCAAGCACCTCGCCCTCGGCGGAGTATGGCGAGGTGACCAGGCTGCAACCGTCGAACACGTGATAGCCGGATTCCTCGCCGATGAAGATCTGTACCCCGTCGGCCGCAAGGCACTGATCCAGGATATGCAGAATGTCGCGTTTCTCGGTAAATGCCTGAAACAGGCTGCGCAGCTTCTCGACGTTCGACAGCTCCTCGAACTCCATCAAATTCGTCTGCCCGGCCACCACGTAGTCCTCGCTATCCCCATCGGACTGATCGTTGAAGACCTTGCCCCCCAGCTCGATGACGGAGGCCATGAGCGCATTCATGCGCTCTTTGTCAGACTCCATGCTCTTGAGCAGTTCGCTACGCACGGTATCGACGCCCTGGCCGGCAAACTCGGCATTCAGGAAGTTCGCCACCTGCTGGAGCTCATTGTGGGAATAGTCGCGGTCCGTATGGACGATGCGGTTTTCCACGTCCTGCTCGTTATAGACAAGGATCGCCAACACGCGCCGATCGGACAGGGGCAGAAATTCCACATGGCGAAGCGAGCGGGTCACATGACGCGGCAGCGTGACAACCCCGGCCAGGCGCGTGAGCCCGGACAGCAGATTCGAAGCCGAGTCCACCAGGGCATCGGGACTCTGTCCGCTCGGGAGCCTTAGCTCCGTCACATGCAGCGTGTGCACATTGAGCGACTGCGCCGAGAGCAGGGTATCGACAAAAAATCGGTAACCCTTGTCAGTGGGAATCCGTCCCGCCGAGGTATGGGGCGAACGGACGTAGCCAAGCTCCTCGAGATCGGCCATGACGTTGCGGATGGTTGCCGGACTGACGTCCAGGCCCGCCTCGCGCGTGAGCGTGCGGGAACCCAGCGGTTGGCCGTCACGAATATACCGCCGCACAACCACCCGCAACAGGTGGCGCGCGCGCTCGTTCAGCTCAGGATCCTGGGGCTGCCTGCTCATGTCGTCATCCGCGCTCGACTTTGCCGGACAACTTGCGTACCAGAGCCAGCCCGCGCCGGACGTGCCCCCTGACGCAAGTCGGTGTCGCATCGAAAGGAAAACGAGCCGATCGTGGACAACGACTCCGCCCGATACGTGGGTCACTGACGAGAGATGGACTCGGGCCTGTCCAGCTTGAAGATGGCACCCATGTCAGCAAGTGCTATCTGCAAGCTACCAACGCCTCACGAGCAAGTCAATTGTGTGAACTTCGGGCAGAAGCTTCGTTACACTGACCCGGAGCCGGGTCAGGATGCCCCGGGGCGCAGACACTTGGAAGGCCGCTCTCCCCGGCATAGCCGTGCGGACCAGGGGCGAATGCCGTCAGGAACGATACCCCATGCTGAATCACCTGCACGTACGTGACTTTGCTATCGTCGATGAGCTGGAACTGGACTTCGGCTCGGGCATGACCACACTCACCGGGGAGACCGGCGCGGGCAAATCCATACTGCTGGACGCCCTGGGTCTGGCCCTGGGCGATCGTGCTTCGGCGGAAAGCATCCGTCCCGGCGCCGAGCGTGCGGAGGTCATCGCGGCCTTCGATATCGAAGCGCTGCCGGAATGTCAGACCTGGCTCGCGCAACGGGAGTTGGACGACGACGGCGAGTGCCTGTTGCGCCGGGTGATCCAGTCGACCGGGCGTTCGCGGGCCTTCATCAATGGCCGCCCGGTGCCGCTGCAGCACTTGCGCGACCTGGGCGAGTACCTGGTGGACATCCACGGCCAGCACGAGCACCAGTCACTGATGCGCCGAGATATCCAGCGCATGATTGTCGACAACCACGCGGGCAATGGCGAACTCGCCGCCGAGGTGGGACGCTTGTTCAAGGACCTGCAAGAGTGTGAGCGGGCCATGCAGCACCTCCAGGGCGGTTTCGAGGACCAGGACGCCCGCCGGGATCTCCTGGACTATCAGACCCAGGAACTCGCGGCACTGGACCTGTCCGCCGAGGCCCTGGAAGCCCTCAACACCGAGCACCGGCGCCTGGCCCACGCCGGCACCCTGGCGGAGACGAGCCAGCGGCTGCTGCAATGCCTCTACGAGGACGAGCACTCGGCACAAACCATCATCGGCCAAGCTATCCGGGAGCTGGACGGCCTGCTGGACAAGGACCCGGCACTAGCGGAGATGCACGAACAGCTCACCGGTGCCCAGGCGCAGATGGAGGACGCCGTCGACGGGCTCCGCAATTACGCCGATGGCCTCGAACTCGATCCCGGGCGGCTGACCGAGGTCGAGGAACGCATCAGCACGCTGAGCGACCTGGCCCGCAAGCACCATGTCCGCGAAGAGGAACTCGCCGAGGTCTACGATCGGCTGCGGCGCGAGCTCGATGACCTTGAACACAGCGGGGAGCGTCTGGCCGAACTTCGGCAGCAGCACCAACGGCTGACCGAAGCCTATCGAGCCACGGCGCAACGCCTGCATGCGGCCCGGCGGGCGGCGGCGGAGGAGCTTGCCCAGGGGGTCACTGCTCAGCTGGCAGAGCTCAGCATGGGCGGCGCCGCGTTCCACATCGATATCTCGGCGCGAGACAACGCGACGCCCACACCGCACGGCCTGGACGACGTCAACTTCCAGGTGCGCACCAATGCCGGCCAACCCTTCGGTCCGCTCAACCGCATTGCCTCGGGCGGCGAGCTCTCACGGTTGAGCCTCGCCATCCAGGTGGCGGCCGCCGGCACGACGCATATTCCGACTCTCATTTTCGATGAGGCAGACGCCGGTATCGGCGGCGGTGTCGCAGAGGTCGTCGGGCGGCAATTGCGGGCCCTTGGTCAGCACCACCAGGTGCTTTGCGTTACCCACCTGCCCCAGGTGGCATCACAGGCGCACCATCATATGCAGGTGCACAAGCGCACGGCCAACAACAGCACCGCCACGACCGTGACGCCACTCGCCCGCAAAGAGCGCATTCAGGAAGTGGCGCGTATGCTCGGCGGAATGGAACTCACCCAGGCGACCGTCGAGCACGCCACGGAGATGGTGCAGAAGGCGGAATCCGCGTGAACGACGGGCGAACGGTGCCCGACGCAACACAAGCGTGCCCGCTCTGGCGCCCGCGGGAATCGCTGAACAATCGGGCGCGCTTAGGTTATGATCGCGCATCATTCACACAGAAATTAAAGCCGTACTGATCATGCGAGTCTTACTTTTCTCACTACTATTCGGCACCGCTGCGGTCGTCACCGGGTGTTCCTACAGCGACATCCCGTTCGCCTACGAAGTGCCGGTGCAGCAGGGCAACATCATCACCGAGGACATGATCGAGGAGCTCGAGCCCGGCATGACCCGCCGGCAAGTGCGCTTCGTGCTGGGCACACCCGCCATTGAGGACATGTTCCGCAATGACCGCTGGGACTACATTCACACCCACGCACCCGGCGGAGGCGGCAAGCCGGACCGGCTCACCGTGTACTTCGAAGGGGACCGCCTCGTCCGCCTGGAGGGCAACCTCGCACCGGATAATTTCGGTGACTCCTAACCGGACTCTGCACAGCCACCAGGGCGCAACCGCCATTATTCAGGCAGCCTCGCCCGCTGGCGCCGTGCCTCTTTCGGATCGACTTTCAATGGGCGGTAGATCTCAATGCGATCACTCGCCCTGACAGAGTGGTCGCCATCAACGAGCCGTCCGTAGACCCCCAGCACTGCGTTGTCCGCGTCGATCTCGGGGAAGGCTTGCAGAATACCGGATTGACGCACGGCCTCGCGCGCACTCGTCCCGGGCTCCACCTCCACGGACAGGATGAGTTGCCGCTCCGGGCGCCCATACGCCACCTGAACGGTCACCAACTCAGGCCTTTTTCTTACGTCCATAGAGCTGATCCGCCCGCGTTACGAAGGAATCCACCAGCCGATTCGCCACCTGATCAAACACCCGGCCGAAGGCCATTCGCACGATCGCGTTGCTGAACTCAAACTCCATGTCCAGCGCCACCTTGCTGGCGTTGTCACCCAGAGACTGGAACCGCCAGTAGCCATCAAGGCGCTTGAAAGGCCCCTCCACCAGCCGGACCTCGAGCATCTTGCCCGGTTGAGCGCGGTTCCGCGTGGTAAACGACCGCGAGACGCCCCCCTTGCTGATCGTGACAAACGCCTTGAGCTCGTCGCCATGCTGCTCGATCACGCCACTGTCGCTGCACCAGGGCAAAAACTCCTTGTACCGATCCACGTCGTTGACCAGATCGAACATGGTGCGGGCGGAGTGATGTACCAGGGCGCTGCGGGATATTGTTGTCATGGCTTAGTCCCGTGTATATGGCTCAAGCAAGAGCGGGGGATCGCTTCCCTGAGAACGATTATGTTAGCGACACGCCCGCAACTCTCGCTAAAAGGACCAGCAGAATCAAGGGGGCCACGTAGCGCAGCACCGGCAGACAAGAACGATAGCGCCAGTCTTCGCGCAGCCGCAGCGCCCCTCGCAATGTCTCCCCGGGCACCAGCCAGCCGACGAACAAAAGCAGTCCCAGTGCGATCGCCGGGATGA
The DNA here is from genome assembly GCF_007120195.1 of Aquisalimonas sp. Lineage (GTDB taxonomy): Bacteria > Pseudomonadota > Gammaproteobacteria > Nitrococcales > Aquisalimonadaceae > Aquisalimonas. Next base: position 19,233 of record NZ_SKOG01000160.1, on the reverse strand, counting down.
GCGTCCACGCACCGAGCTGGAGCAGCCAAGAGACGGACAATCCGCCCCCAGGTTGCGCCGCAGTCAGGCCGTGTTCAACCCACCCCGGCACGGTCGCGACCAATAACACGGCCCCCAGCCAGAGCGTGGACGCCACAAGAACTGTGGCCTGCACCCGCGTGACACGCCCTTGCTCCACCACGGCGCCCACCACCACCTCCAGTAATCCGACGATCGTCGTCAACGCCGCGACGAAAAGCACCAGATAGAAGACTTGTAACGCCTGACGACCACCCGGCAAGGCGGCCATCGATTCCGGCATCGCATGGAAGGCGAGCACCGGCCCGGAAACAGTCGCATCGCCACCATGCGGCGCAAGCAGCGAGAAGACGAACACCGCGGCCACGAGTCCGAACAACGTGTCCACTGCCAGTGCCGCGCCCGCCGTGCTCACCGTCGGCCAGCGGTCCGGTAGCGCGGCGCCAAACGCCGCCGCCACGCCCACTGCCACAGCCACAGAAAAGAGCGCGTGCTCAGCCGCCGCCTGCACGCCGTTCCAACCCAGGGCGTGAAGGCGTATCTCGAAAACAGGCCCCCAGGCTGCTCCGCCGCCAAGGTTCTCGGTCGCCCAGACCGCCAGGCCCAGCAGAGCGGTCAACAACCCCGGTACCAGAACCCGCATCAGCGGCTGAATTCCACCCGCAATCCCCCGCCCCACCACCAACGCCGCGGCGGCAATCGCCAGGGTGCACCAGAGCAGCCAGCGTTCCGGGGAAGCGAGCAGATCGGAGAACATGGCCGCGGTTGTCACCGCGTCGAAGGACAGGGCGGCATCCGCCGAGACCTGATAGAGATAGGCACCCACCCATCCCCCAAGAAGAATCTGGGCGACGAGCAGCCCGGCAGCAGCAATCACGGCCAGCCATCCCATTCCCCGCCAGGCGCGGCTGCTCCCCTGCTCCCTCGCCAGGCGTCCCAGGCCATCCGGCAAGGTGCGCCGCATGGAACGGCCAATACCGATCTCGGCGAGCCAAAGCGGCAGCGTGAGTGTGGCGAGAAAGCCGCCATACACGAGCAAGAACGCCCCACCGCCGTGCTCGGCAGCAAGCGCCGGGAAACGCCACACGTTGCCCAGCCCGATTGAGACGCCGGCCAAGGCGAAAACGAATGCCAACGGCCCGCTCCACTCGCCCTGGAGCGAGCGCTTTGGAATTGCCAAACTCCCCCCACGCAGGCTTCCCGTTGCCCGCGACACCCAAGGCCATCTCCTGCAGGGCATGGTCACGAAGGCCTGCCCCACCCACAAGCCACCATAACCGGGCCGGGCGAAGCGCGCACGCAGCGATTATCCACCAGGCCGGCACCGACCGACGGTGGCAGCGCACAGCGCCGCCCGTTACAATGCGCGCCGTGAACAAGAAAACCAGCAAAAAGACGGATGACAGCAACGTCATCGCCGTCAATCGCCGTGCCCGTCACGAGTATTTTATCGAAGACACCTTCGAGGCCGGGCTTGCGCTCGAAGGCTGGGAGGTCAAGAGCCTGCGCAGCGGCCGGGTGAACCTGCAGGAAGGCTATGTGGTCATACGGCGCAACCAGGCCTGGCTGATCGGTGCCAACATCCCGCCCCTGCCCACCGCCTCGACCCACGTCAAACCGGACCCGACACGCACGCGGAAACTACTGCTCCATCGCCGCGAGATCGCCCGTTTGATGGGCGCAACGCAGCAGCAAGGCTATACGCTGGTCCCCCTCAAGCTCTACTGGAAGCGCGGCCTCGCCAAACTGGCGATCGGGCTTGCCAAGGGCAAGCAGAAACACGACAAGCGCGAAACCAAGAAGCAGCAGGACTGGCAGCGGCAAAAGGAACGACTGCTCAAGCACCGGGTCTAATGTTCGACACACGCATTGGCGCATTACACAAACTGTTGAGTTTCCAGTACACTATCCTCATCTCGTAGTACGACGTGAAACGATTTGCTACGGGGGTGACATGGTCTCGACGCGGGTCGTGAAGCCTTAGGTGCATGCCGAGGACGTCATCTCACCTCGTAAAACATGATGGCCAACTTAAAATAGTTGCCAACGACGAAAACTACGCTCTAGCGGCCTAAATCCCGCTAGCCTCTGACCGGCAAGTGCCTGTGCTGCCGAATCAGGGGTCGTAGATCACAGGACAGCAGCGATGTGGTTCCGCCTGCACCACACGCTGTTAAATCAATCAGGCTAGTCGAGCGTGTTCCGCTGCCTGCCGGGGAGCGCTCGGCGAACGCAATAGGCGGGCTAAGCATGTAGATCCGAGGGTGGAGCTCCTGCGGACGGGGGTTCGAATCCCCCCACCTCCACCAAACACCCTGCAAAATCAGGAACTTGGGAGAGGTTTTAAGCCTCTCCCAACATTCCTGCTACCATCCCTGAAACGCTTGATTGCCTTCCCTGTTCCCACGACCGAACCAGGAGGCAAGACCATGCGAGTGATTACCTACCAGACCCCGGACGGGGCAACGATCAACCTCACGCCGGTGCAGGTCTTGCGGCGGACCCGGCGCGTGCGCATCTCGCGGACGCACGGCAGTCCGCCACGCCTCATTCAGTCAGTCGATTGTCGAACGGCACGGCCGCGAGGATCTCGATCGAGACCTCCGCCATGCGCGGATGCACCGGATTGATGACCATGTTGCGCGAATGGGGCAGCAGCACCGATGGCACATCCAGGATCAGGCTCTCGCCGCTCTCCAGCCAGCGCGAGCCGACGTCGGCCGGATCATCGACCATCTGGTCGATCCGGTGGACGCTGTCGTCGGGGACTTCGGCGGCCACCAGCACGAATTCCGTGGGCGCGACCTCGCGATCGATGCGATTGTGGACCATCAGCTCGAGGGCGCACAGGGCGGGATGCTCCGCGAAGTAGAGCGCCGGGAGACCCTTGTGATTCCAGCGCCCGCCCACCAGCCGCGCGCCCTCGCCCGTGCGGTCCTCGGCATGGGGCCGGCGGCTGATCCGGTAGAGCCGCATTTACGCGGGGATGCCATGCTCGAGGCGCGTGAGCACATCGTCGACATGCCGGGCGCCGTAGGAGGTGAGCAGCATCTCCTCCGGGGTACGCCCGTCGGGCATCTGCGGATTGGTCCGCTTCATCCACCGCTCGGCCCGGTCGCTGTCGCCGAAGACCTCGGCGGCGCGGGCGTAGATCTCGGCGATGCGCATGATTCGGTCGGACTGCTCGGCCGAGAGGGTCTGCTCGGCGCTCTTGCGCTTGGACTCGAGCGTGCTGCGCGGGATGAACTGCCCGAAGCGCTTCACACTCATGTGGGTGCGCTGGCGCAGGAATTCCGCGGCGGAGACGGGCAGACCGGCCTCCACGATACCGGCGAGCTCGGTGCCTGAAACCGTGGTGACGATCGCGCGGGATGCCTTCCGGCCGCCCCGCGCCTGCCGCTGGAAGATGTTCTCTCCGAGATAGTAGATCAGCCATTTCGCATGCTGACCCGTACCGGCGTGGCGTACGGTCGAGACCTTCTCGGCGACAGTCATCGCAGCTCTCCAGGGCGTGTCAAATCCGACACGAGTATACGCCGAAATCGTTGCTCTCGTCACTGCGCGCCCCGGGGTGAACCCAGCGCGCCGCGGCCTGTTCGATGTCGGCCACGGCGAAAGCCATTCACGCAAAAAGAACTTCGGTCCAAGGTGGCCTCGTTCGGCACAGACCGCGCCATTCAGCATGGCCCCTCGGTCTTGGGTTGCTCGCCGCGCCTCCCCTCCCCTGCCCTCAGTCAGATCATCCTCTCGCCGCTGGAGTTGATCGGCCGCATCGCCGCACTGCTCCCACCGCCCAGGCCGCATCGCCATCGGTCCGACGGCGTGCTCGCCCCGAACTCGCCCCTACGCCCAGCGGTCACCGCCCTGGCGCCCGAGGCCGTGGTCCCGGCACCGGCATCGAATCCGGCGGTGGACTCGGCAGCGGAGACTCCCCCCCGAGACGATCCGGCGCTCTCCCGCCCGCTACCTCTGGGTCAGGCTGCCCGCGCGCATCGACGAGGCGTTTCCCATGACGTGCCCTCAGTGTGCGGGGCCGAGATGCCGATCATCGCCTTCATCACCGAGGCGATGCCCGTGCGCGCCATCCTGGAGTCCATCGGCGAACCCGCCAAGCCGCCCCGTATCGCCCAAGCGCGGGGACCGCCGCAGTGGTACGAAGACGCGACGGACAATGCCATCGACGCCGCGGCATGCGCTGCGGGCGATCCCGACGCCCGCTGGACGATGACCCTGGTTGGGATACCGTACCGCCCCATCACGTAGCAGTCCTGGAGCCGGATCATGATGTCCGAATTTTCCCACTCTAAAGCCGACCGGGCTCCGCTTCACTATGACCCAATCGAAGCGTTGGCCCAGCATCATGCGTGGGCGCTTGAACTTGTGAGCCAGCTCGACGACTCCCAGCTTCGCACCCAGTATCACCCGGAGCTCAGTCCAGTTGGATGGCACCTCGGGCACTGTGCCCTGGTCGAGCATTTCTGGATCGAAGAATTCATCCTGGGGAGTAAGGCTGATGAACAACTCCATAATCTCTACTTCCCAGAGCGCAATTTCAAACAAGAACGTAGCAGCCGTCTTCCCAGTGGCGAGGCACTGCGACGCTGGCTCGACTCCGTGCACCGTCGCACGTTAGAACGCATCGCAGAGCCACCTGCGCCCATGGCTGAGCACCCTATGATGCGCGAAGGATATCTGGCGCATTTCCTGGAGCAGCACTACGCCCAGCATCGCGAGACGATGTGTTACTGCCTGGCGGCGAGGCGGGTTGGTGATCACGAGAGAGCAGATCTACCTCTGTCGGAGGCAGTCCGATCTGACCCTGTCCCGAGCACCTTTGTCAGGCTGCCTGCGGGCCATTATTCTGTTGGAACCAATGGTGTGCGTGGTTACGACAATGAGCGCCCGGCGCACACAGTGTCTATCGCTGGTAGTGAGTTGGCGTGTTCGCCCGTCACCAATGCGCAGTGGCTCGCGTTCATGTCCGCAGGCGGCTACGACTCCTCAGCGCCGTGGTGGTCACACGAGGGGGCCAGGTGGCTACGCGCCACGGGCGTCGATTGTCCCTCAACCTGGCAGATGGATCGCGTGGGCCGTTTCGCATGGAAGGGAGCACATGGATTCAAGGCCCTCGCAGCGGAGTCACCTGTTAGCGGGGTGAACTTTTACGAGGCGGATGCCTTTGCGGCCTGGGCGCGTGCCCGGCTGCCGCACGAATTTGAGTGGGAAGCAGCCGCTGACCTGGGGCTCCTGCAGAACATCGGGAATGTGTGGGAGTGGTGTTCCAACACGCTTGCTCCTTACCCTGGTTTCCGAGCCTTCCCCTATGACGGCTACTCCACACCCTGGTTTGACGGTCACCACTTCGTTCTGCGCGGAAGTAGCATCTATACCGATACTGGATTGAGACGCCACGCGTTTCGTAACTTCTTCCAACCCCACGTCCGGCATCACATCGGCGGGCTGCGGCTCGCGTTTGATCGGTAGCGACGTCCGATTGGAGAACATGCACCAGTGACAGAAGCGATCACAACTAGGGAATCGGTTTGGTCGTATCCTCGGCCACCCCGAGTTGAACCCGTCGTGGCCCGCCTGCAGGTGGTCCATGATGGCCAGATGCTGGCAGACGCCTCCGGCGGCTACCGTGTACTGGAGACGTCGCACCCGCCTTGTTACTACCTGCCGCAAGCATCCGTGGATTGGAGTCGTTTGGAGGTGAGTCCTACGCGAACATTCTGCGAGTTCAAGGGCACGGCGCGTTACTGGAGCCTGCATTCTGACAACGGCCTGATCGCAGTTGTCTGTTGGGCCTACGATGATCCAGTCGCGTCTCATGCGGCGATCGCCGGGCTAGTGTCCTTCTATGCTGGAGGTGTCGACGCTTGCTATGTCGATGGCGAACAGGTCCAAGCTCAGTCTGGACGTTTCTATGGCGGCTGGATCACCAGCGCTATCAAGGGCCCTTTCAAAGGTGAACGCAGGAACCGAAGGCTGGTGAATTTTCAGTCAAATAACGGGCGTCGGCATGAACAGAGTGACCGGTTACGGGCTCAACCCTGCCGAACCGGGTGTGGCGCCCGGCGTGAGCGGCGTCACAAGCGGCTTTGAAGGCCCGTTGTTCACGAATCAGACGAGCGCCACCGTCGCCTGGGGATTCCAGCGTGTCCATGATGGCGTTTGTCGCTGATCCGGGCAGAGTCATGCGGTCAGTCGCTATCGGTGACGCCGCCCCAGAAGCTGGTGCCAGAGCGTTGCGGCGCGGCGCTCCAGAATCACGTGCAGCCGGCGCAGGCTCCGGCCGCGGGCGGGTGGCCACGTCCATCTGCGCACGCAACACGTGTAGCAGCTCCTAGGCGATGAGCCGCAGCGACAGCAGCACCTGCCTGCGACGGGGCGAAAACCTCGGCCACACTGGCGCGGCCCCGCGAGGTGCACGGCAGCGAGGTGCCGATGGTGTCCTTGAACTCGCCCATGTGCCCCTCGGCCTTGCCGCGGCGGCGGTACAGCGCCAGTACCTACTCGCCGCTGTGGGTCGATGCGGGCAGGTTGGTGACGATGTAGAAGCACAATTGGGAGGGAATGCACGACGCGCTCCCGGCAGCGCGGGTCATGGACTCGCCCGGCAAGATGGGGGATGAGGCCGGTGTCATCCGGGGTCATCCGGCACCGGGCGCAGCAGCAGAAAACCGGCATCACCACTGAGACGCTCGGCTCGCGTCTCCACTCGGACGCAAGCATTGAACGATGGCTGGAACAGCGATAGCGTCTCACCTCTTGTGCGGCGAACTACTTCTTGGGTGAGGTCTGCACAACGCCGAGTTTGAGGGGATGACTGTGCCTCGCCAATCTCTTCCCGCCTCAGTCATGAAATCGTACGGGAGTCAAAGTATGTCATGGGTTAGACGGGTCATCGTATGGGCCAACGCGAGTCGCAGGGATACCCGTCGCCATGGCCTCGTTCACTGTGCCGGTTTAGCGCTGCTCGCGGGTTTACTCTCTGGCGCGACAGCACCGGCCCTGGCCGAACGCCCCCCCATAGTCGCCGCCGCGTCTGACCTGCAGTTCGCCATTGACGACCTGGCAGAGCGGTTCACCGCCGAAACCGGGCTGCGGGTACGGCTGAACTTCGGCTCATCGGGCAATTTCCGGCGACAGATCGCCGAGCATGCCCCTTTTGAGCTCTACATGTCCGCAGATGAGGCCTACGTGGAGGCACTTCACCAGTCTGGGCATTTGGAGGATGGCGGTGACCTGTATGCGATCGGCCGTGTAGTCCTGATGACCAACAAGGGGAGCGCTCTTGACCCTGACGCCGGTCTCGCCGGGTTGGCCGAGGCGTTGGAAGCAGGTGAGATCGGTCGATTCGCCATCGCCAACCCGGAGCATGCGCCTTACGGCGTGGCGGCGAAGCAGGCCCTGCAGTCCGCTGGATTGTGGGAGGTCATCGAGCCACATCTGGTGCTCGGCGAGAACGTCTCCTCGGCGGCCCGGTTGGCCCTGACCGCGGAGGTGGATGGCGGCATCGTGGCGTGGTCACTTGCGCTGGCGCCGGAACTGGATCGCCGGTCGGACTGGGCGCTGCTGCCTGAGGACACGCATGAGCCGCTGCGTCAGCGAATGGCGCTGGTGAGAGGCGCTGGGGAAACGGCGCAGGCGTTTTACGACTTCGTGCTCAGTGAATCCGGGCGGGAGGTGCTGGCTGAGTATGGTTTCATTACCCCAGAGGACGAATGAGCGGGGCGGTGATGATGACCCGCGCTAATGGTGGCTTGCGGGAGATGGCCGTGACAACAGCTACAGGTAAAGCCGCTAGCATCTGATCAACACACAGAGTCTCGGCAACCCGCGGCCCCTTTATCGGCCCTGGACGATCATGACAAAGGCTGCGTGCAGCCGCTCAGAGGAGCGAGTTTTCACCACATGCTCCCGACACCTCAGGCCCTAGAGGCGCCTGGGGAGACGTTCAATAACGGCCGTGCCATCCAGGACTTCGCGCAAGAGTAGGAAGCCGGAATCGCCGCTGAGACTCTCCGCCCGCGTTCCCCTTACGCACGGAGGCATTGAGCGACGGCAGGAACACCGATGGCGTTTCACCCGTGATGTAGCGCCCCTATTTTTCGTCACGATCCGCAAGACACTCTAATGTAGGCGGGGTTACGGTACCGTATTGTTCTTGACATACCTCGCTCGTGAATTTATTGGGTTCAGGGGCAGCCGCAATTGAAGTGGGTGGATCCCAACTAATCAGGCAAGGGGATATGCTCCGCACAATCCCCGGGGGGGAATCGAACAGTCCGGCGCCCCGGTTCTGAGCGCGCCACTGCCGCTTGGCTTCTTCAATGCACCCTCTGGACGAGGCAACGAAGTTCCACCAGATGTATCGCGGTCCGCCCAGCGTGCTCCACCGAGCATCATCAGGCGAGCGCGGCCGTGGTGCTCGAACAGCGGCGCTGCATGGCCCGGTCCGGAACCCATCACCCGATGCACCAAGTCACGCTGGCCCGGGCTGACGAACACTCCGCATTGCGCGACGCTGGATCGCCACCGACAAGAGCCAGCCCCAACCGCGGTCATGGGTTGGGGCTGGACGGGGCTACGAGGCGGTGTTGACGGGTAGCCGGCCGCGCCGAAAGTCAGCCAGTGCGCGGTCAATCTCGTGCTGGTGGTTCATGACGAACGGGCCATAACCGGCAACCGGTTCTCCGATCGGCTCACCGCTAAGTACCAGCACCCTGGCGTCGTTATTCGCCTCGAGCGATGCGCTGCTGCCGACGCGATCGAGAATGACCAGATCCGCCTCGCGGGCAATGGTCGTGTTATTCACCTGAACCGTTCCCTCAAGCACCACTGCGGCGGCGGGCCAGCCCTCCGGCAGGCTCAATGCCGTCTGGCCGTCGCGGTTGAGCCTCACGTCCCATACCTGCATGGGCGTGTGGGTTCGGGCGGGTCCCGCATGCCCTTGGAGATCTCCCGCAATCACCCGCACCACGCCTGCATCGTTTGCCAGCGGCACTCTGGGGATGTCTGCTGCCCGGATGGCCTGGTAGCCCGGATCTGTCTCCTTGGCGCGGGCAGGCAGGTTCACCCAGAGCTGGACCATCTGGAGGGGGCCACCAGTACGGGTGAACTCCTCGGAGTGGAACTCCTCGTGGAGAATGCCGGCGCCTGCGGTCATCCACTGCACGTCGCCGGGATTAATGACGCCACCCTCGCCGGTGGAGTCCCGATGTTCCACCTCACCCTGGTAGACGATGGTCACCGTCTCGAAACCCTTGTGCGGGTGCTCGCTCACGCCACGGCGGTGCCCGGCCGGCTCGAACGTCACCGGGCCGGCATAGTCCAGGAGCAGAAAGGGGTCGAGCTCCCGGCCGTGGTTGTCGTAAGAGAACAGTGACCGCACGGGAAATCCGTTGCCCACCCAGTGGTGGCGAGGCGCGGCGTGGACACTGCGAATGGCCTTCATGAGAACCTCCTGCGTGTTGATCCAAACATGGCACAGTAGGATACAGGCAGGACAATCACGCCAGTAGTCCCTATAATTGCACCGGAGCGTTCACCAAAAGGAACGATGGCGTGACGTACGACCTCAATGATCTCTACTTCTTCGTCCAGGTGGTTGATCAAGGCGGCTTTGCTCCCGCCGGCCGCGCTCTGGGAATGCCCAAGTCGCGCCTCAGCCGCCGCATCGCCCTGCTGGAAGAACGCCTCGGCATTCGCCTGATCCACCGGACAACCCGCCGGTTCACGGTTACCCCCATCGGCGAAACCTACTACCGGCACTGCAAGGCCATGCTGGTAGAGGCCGAGGCCGCCGAAGAAGCTGTGGAGACCAGCCGCTCCGAGCCCCAGAGCACCGTTCGGGTGAGTTGCCCTGTGGCGCTGCTGCAGTCGTACGTCGGTGACATTCTGGCCGACTTCATGGCGCAGTATCCACTGGTCAACGTCATGCTGGACGCCACCAATCGCCGGGTGGATGTGGTCGGGGAAGGCATCGATGTGGCAATCCGCGTGCGCCCGCCGCCGCTGGCGGACAGCGACCTCGTCATGCGCGTGTAGGCCGACCGGTGCCAATGCCTGCTCGCGAGTCCGGGATTGGTGGAACACCAAGGTGGTGAGCCGTCGGAGCCGAGGACGTTGTTCTTGAACTCACCGGGCGAGAAGTCCTGCACCAGCGAGCTCAGTCCCGACTGGTGATCGACGAGCAATAGGGCGGCGTCATCGCGGTTTAAACGCTTGTACTGGAATTGGTCGCTCATGGCGGTCTCCATTGCTGATTGTCTCGCGTGCGAATCGCGAACACTTACCCGTGACGCTTAGGCAACACCTATCCGACAGGGCAAGTAATTCGAACGGTTTCGGTTTCCCCATGCCGAGTGCAGCGATAGGCACCCTCAAGGCAAGGACGACTGACCTCCGCTCACTCGTAAGGCAAGCCTTGCAGCGATACGCTGCGTAGACATGCAGGAGGAACACACCGTTGAAGGCATCGTCCGGCCAAGTTCGACCCGACAGCGTCATCGGTTCGGAGCTGATGAGCGGCCGGTTTTGCTGGCAGCAAGTCCGCCCCAGACGAACAAATCCTGGATTTTGTTCACCTGAATGGGAGCACATCAGCTACCCGAGGTGCGGTCAATGCAGACGGCCAAACAACACGTCCAGGAACTCCTCCGAAACCTTCCGGACGACAGCAGCTATAAGGATATCCAGTACCACCTCTATATTCTGGAGGCGGTCGATCATAGGTAACACCACCGATAGCCACTTGTGGCTGCCTCGTGCCGCTTAAGACCATGATCCGACCCGATGCCCCCTTCGAACGGTCATGACGGCCAATTCCGGCCACTCTCAGCGGGTTGCGGCCTTGTCGTGACGACGCACTACCGCATCGCCGCACGGCGACCCGGGCGTGTCAGACAGAACCAGGAGAGCCTTCCGAGAGGGCAGGCGTCGTGTGCTGTGTGAAGTTCTCTTGATGATGCCACCACCGTCAGGCGACTGTGTAGCACCCACGCCAGCTGCGCTTTGACGACCGCGGCGCGATCGCCGATACTCCGCGCTCTTCACGATTCACCAGCACTCCCGACCATGACACGACAGACCGAACCGGCAAGCGCCAGCACGGCGGAGGTGGCCAATCCTGCCGAGCAGGCCGAACGCGAGTATCTGGAGACGGTCCAGGCTCGCTTGCGTCAGGCGCTCCGGGATGCCGATGCCCGCCTGAACCACCACGCCCGGGAAATCCAGGACCAGAAGCGGTATCTCTGGGCGAGCCGCGCGGAGATGGACCATGTGGAACAGAGTCGCTTCCAGGCCGAGGATGTCTGGATCGCCCGGCGGCTGATGCCGGGCTGGCTGCTGGAGGAGATCTTCCGCAAGCACCGCTCCATGGCCATGACCGAGCGCGTCAATCAGGTGGTGCGCGAGGCCGAGCAGAAAATCGGCCTCGAGTACAACTACGATCTGGAGCCGGCAGAACGGCGACAGCTCCGGGATGCCGTCCGCGGCATCGTGAATCAGTCCACCCTGCGTGAGACGTTCAAGCAGTTCTATACGTGGCAGGGTAAGCCGGAGCTGTTCAAGCCCGCGGGTGGCAAGCTCGAGTATGCGGACGTCTTTCCGCTGATCTGCCTGAAGATGCGCTCGAAGGCATCCGCTCGCAGTATCGCTCCGCGAAGCACCTGCTCGTGGACGAGATGCAGGACGACACCCCGGTGCAGTACGCCGCGCTCGCGCGGCTGTTCCCCTGCAACAAGACCATCCTCGGCGACGCCAACCAGTCCATCAATCCCCACGGCGCGTCGAAGGCCGACGACATCCAGGCGGTGTTCAACACCGCCTCCTGTGTCACGCTCCACACCAGCTACCGTTCCAGCTACGAGATCACCCAGTTCGCCCAACACATTTCGCCCAATCCGGACCTGGTCGCCATCGAGCGCCACGGCGAAGAGCCGCAGGTCGTCGAGTGCCGCACGAAGAAGGAAGAAATGGCGCGCCTCGTTGACGACGCCGAGGCGTTCCGCGAGTCGGCGCACAATACACTGGGTGTGATCTGCAAAACCCCGAAGCAGGCGCGGCGCATGGCGAGAGCGCTCGGGGAGCGTGACGTCGAGGTGCATCTGTTCGAGGAACAGCGCCACACCTACGCCACCGGCGTCATCGTGTGTACAGCGCACATGGCGAAGGGTCTGGAGTTCGATCAGGTCATCGTGCCGGACGTCGGCGCCGGCACGTACCACTCCCCCATGGATCGCAACCTGCTCTACGTTGGGGGTACGCGGGCCATGCACCGAGTGGTTCTGACCCACACGGGCGCGATGACGCCGTTTCTCCAAACGCCATGAACTATGCGCGTTTCATTCTGGAGAACAGAGCATTCCTCGCATTCGGGGCATTGCTCACGGCCCTCTCCAGCGTTGGCCAGACATTCGTTATCTCCCTGTTCGGCGGAGAACTGCGCGCCGCGTTCGCGCTAAGCAATGCGGATTTCGGCCTGCTCTACGGTCTTGCCACCGTGGCCAGCGCGTTGTCGCTGGTCTGGGTGGGCCGACTGGTGGACACCGTCGATCTGCGAGCACTCACCACCGGCGTACTGGCCACTGCGGCGGTGGGGTGCGGCCTCCTCGCCGGCAGCCAGGGCGTGGTCATGCTCGGCCTCGGCTTCTTTCTCCTGCGGCTCAGCGGCCAGGGGATGATGGTCCACGTCGCGCAGACGACCATGGCCCGTTACTTTACCGCCAACCGTGGCAAGGCGGTCAGCGTTGCCATGCTGGGACTCCCTCTCGCCGAGGGAGTCATGCCCATCCTGGTGGTCACTGCCCTGGCGCTGATCGGGTGGCGGTCGAGCTGGGCCGTACTTGCGATCATCGTCGTCATAGTCATGCTGCCCGTGGCCCTGGCACTGCTTCGCTACCATGACCGGCGCGACGTCGAGCCTATCCCCGCGATGCCCAGCGTTCACCAGGCGCCTCCCGCCGCAAGCTGGCGACGCCGGGACGTGCTGCGCCATCCGCTGTTCTACGCCCTGCTCCCCGCCGTGATGGCACCGCCGTTCATCATCACCGCGCTCTTTTTCCACCAGGTGCCCCTGGCCGAGGAAAAGGGCTGGAGTCTGCATTGGTTGGCATCGAGCTTCTTTGCGTTCGCGGCATCCCACATCGTGTCACTGATGCTTGCCGGGCCACTGGTGGACCGCATCGGTGCCTGTCACTTGGTACCGGTCTTCCTCGCGCCGCTCATGCTCGGCATTGTCATGCTCGCGGTGGCCTCGGGGCAGTGGGTGGCTCCGGTCTATCTGCTGCTGGTGGGAGTAAGCGTCGGCGGCGCGGGAACGCTCATGGGGGCGTTATGGGCGGAGCTGTATGGCACGCAGCACATCGGTGCCATCCGGGCACTGGTGCACGCGGTGATGGTGCTGGCCACAGCCGCGTCGCCGGTGCTTGCAGGTGCCCTGCTGGACTGGGGCCTGAACCCCTCGGACATCGCCCTGTTGTTCGCAGCATACGCCCTATCTGCTTCGCTCCTTGCAGGGGTGGCGACTCGCTGGGAAAAGCGGCCTTTTGTACGAAACCCCGACAACTGACACCGCAGCACGTTTCTGCGTCCTTCAAGGTCTGACCAAGGCCCGGAACGTTAACGTTGGCCGTTTAAAACGGGCAAGAATTTGTCGCCAAGGGTCCACCGTTCGAGGCAGCCGACATTTCTCACCGACCCATGCGCCGCCGACTGCGGTAGCGTGCCGCCCTGGCGCACCGCCTTCCCTCATGTGCGCCGAAGCCAAGGGACACGTCTCAAGGGCTTCGGAGGTTTAGACGACCGGTAAGCGCCGGCACTCGGCAAACCGAGTGCCGGCCAAGGGTCACTGGGTGCGAAGCTCGTTGAAGAAGGACGTCATCTCCTCGTTGATGAAGTCGATGTCGTCCTGGTCCACGCCTCCGCCCCCCAGATGGCCATGATCACTGTCGATTTCGGCAAGGCGGGCGTGGGGCATTTGTTCCGCAGCCAGTCGGGAGTCATCCGGTGGATGAAGAATGTCCTTCGTGCCTGGCATGATAAGCGCGTGAGCCTCAATGGAGGCCAAAGCCTCTTCGTAGCCGATTTCGAGCCCGGGTGCTTCCGAGATGTCGTGCCGATCCTCGGCGCGGGTCTGGTAGATGTAATTGTTGGCATCCCAGACTTCCATGAGCGCATCTTCCTGCTCGTGCAGCCAATCGACGGCATCCATGTTGTCATCGGCAAATTCCTCGTCCATCCAGTGCCAGTGGCGAACCCACACCATGAGGCTGCCGATGGCGGAACGGAATCCATCGGGTTGTTCGTCATAGTCACCGCCTTGCCAGGCGTCATCCTGCATGATCGCCTGTCGCTGGGTTTCCCAGATCGCGGTGACCCAGCCGGTGGTCCGCGCCATGGTGATAATCGGAACGATGGACTCCGTCACGTCCGGATAACTCGCCGCCCATTCGTAGGCCTGCATGCCACCCATGGATAGACCGACAACCGAAAAGAGTTCGTCAAGCTCGAATTGCTCCTGGATCAATTCATGCTGCGCGTTGACCATGTCCCGAATGGAGAACTGCGGAAACTCCATGCCCGGCTGACTCTCGCTATTGCTCGGCGAGATCGCATGTCCGTTACCTAGCGTGTTGGCGGCAATGATGAAGTACTCGTCTGGGTCCAGGGCGAGCCCTTCACCGATCAGGAAGTCGTGACGGGTGTGGTCCGCCATCAACGACGGCAGCACAAGGATGGCGTTGTCGCGGGCCTCGTTCAGCTGCCCGTGGGTTACATAGGTGAGATAGGCGTCCTCGATGACTTCCCCGGATTCGAGTTCGAAGTCACCGAGATCGAACCGCTGGGTCTCCTCTGCTTGAGCACCAAGCGATCCGAGTGCCAGAAAAAGACCTGCTCCTAGCAGCCAGGTGCAGTGTACGATGCGCACGGACTGCATGGTCATAAGGCTTCTCCTCTTTGGTATTAGTCTTCTGGACGCGGACACGTCTACACTTGGAGTTAGCTGCGACCCGCCGCGCTGTCAAGTCAGCGTATGGCGCGGTACCGCGCATCGCCCCAACGACGGAGGGGTCATCCTCCCGACGAGTCCCCCGGCACTCGCCGGTGTTCAGGTAGACCGCCCCGGGGTCATTGTCGAGCGGCCGGATTGGGTTAAGGTGTGTGGCAACTGCCAGTTCCAGCCTGACGCTCGAGCCTGTGCAGCGATCCGACCCGCGGGATTCCAGGCGGGCGAAGCGGCCACCGGGATGCGTTTTCCCCTCCACCGCGGCGAGACCGCGCCGTGGTTATGGACTGCAACAAGAGGTGCTTGCCATGGGTACGAAGGTGGATCTTGATCGCCTGGCGAAAACGCTGAAGGCTTATACATACGCGTACTTGATCACGAGTGACGACCACGGCCGCCCACACGCCGTGGCCGTGCGTACCGAGTTGATCGGTCAGGATTTGCAGGTGAGCGGCTTTGGATGGCGAAGCCGAGCGAATGCCTCCGAGCGCCCGATCGTGGCACTGGTTTATCCGCCCGCGACTGTCGGTGGTTACTCGCTGATCGTCGACGGCAATGCCTCAGTGCGCGACGACGGCCTTGTCGTGACGCCGACTGTGGCGGTGCTGCATCGCCCTCCTCGCCCCGACGCGCCGGCCCCCGACTCGGGGTGCGCCTCGGACTGCGTGCGCCTTGAGCGCGACTAGCAGGCAATGGGCGGCTTATCTTTGATCGAGAGGTGCCCAGATCGTCACTGAAACGAGCGAAACCACAATTGTCGAATGACATAAGATTGTCATGCTTTCAGTTCAATATCTTGGCGAATTTTTGCCTATCCCTCGACCAGTAGGTGAAGCCATGATGAACCAACAGCAACCCGCATACGGGCCCATCGTTGGCGACCAGGTCCGCATTCTCGGCCAGTGCGAGGTGTACCGAGTCGTGCACACAGATGACCTCGCGCTGATCACGCTGGAGTCGCGGCACGCCAAACAGTTCAAGGCCGGCCGTAAGGCATTGGAGTTGGTCGCGCGGAGCGACGCGGCATGATCGCGCCACGGTCCTCTGACTGATGGATCGACGGGCGAGCCGCCGCGCCTGTCTGGTTCTCCGCCTCCAGAAGAGCCGGAAAGGCCAGGAAGTAGCGCATCGCGTTGCGCTCCATCAGTGCCCGCACGCCGGTGACGTACTGGCGTGTACCGTCAGGATCCGTGGTGTAACTGATACCCGGGCGGCTGCCAGCTTCCCCAGCGAGATACTCACGCCATGGCCAGGCGACCGCGCATGCTCGAGCGCGTGCCATATTCCAGGCGCGAAGGTGGTTTCCTTGCCGTCCGGGCAGGTGGCGGTGACTGTCACCATCTTCGATTCCCCTTTCAGTGAGGAGATAGAGAAGGACTCCCCGCCCGTGAGGCCCAGGGATGCGGCACTGTTTATATTTCCCTACGAAACAATCACTCGCTGGCCCGTCTTGCAATATGATTGCGTTTCGATACTCTCGCGACCATGCGTCATACAACGTCAGTGCTGACAACTGGGCTGAGCAGGCGTGTGGTCAGCATGGACACCAGCAGCAACGCGTATGAGGCTAAGCTCTGCGGCCGTCGCCACGACTTTGTTACTTAAGTTGGTCCTGGATAGCCCGGCGATCCCGCACGCGCCCATGCCGGCGACATTCCCGCACTCCTGAAGGAGACTTCATGGCTTTTTCGTTCGATGATCTGGCTAGTGCCTGTGCACCGGACTGGAATGCTTACATCGGGCACGAGTTCGTGCGCACACTGGGTGAAGGCACTCTGCAGGAAGATGCCTTCCGTCACTATCTGAAGCAGGACTACCTGTTCCTGATCCACTTCGCTCGAGCCTTCGCGCTAGCTGCGTACAAGAGCCGCAGCCTCGAGGATCTTCGGCACGCCCACGAGGGCATGAAAGCCATCGTGGACATGGAGATGGACCTGCACGTGCAGTACTGTCAGGAATGGGGGATATCCGAAGACGACTTGGCACAGCTACCCGAAGCCCGGGCAACCATGGCGTATACCCGGTATGTACTAGACACAGGCAACCGCGGAGACTTGCTGGATCTGCACGTAGCTCTGGCGCCATGCCTGGTTGGGTACGGGGAGATTGCCAACTGGCTGAACGATCAGCCAGGCACGGTAAGAGGCGACAGCAACCCGTTCGACGCCTGGATCGGAATGTACGAGAGTGACGACTTTCAGGCGAGCATGCGTGCAGAGCGCGCGTGGCTGGACGCCCGGCTCGCCGGTGTCACCCGGGCCCGCTTCAATGAACTGGCTGCGGTCTTCCGGGATGCCACGCGCCTGGAAATCGATTTCTGGCAAATGGGCCTCGATCGCGCTTTCTAGAGCGCGTCTGCACCGCGCTCCATAGTAAAATTCTCCCTATCAAATACACACGCACGCCGGGTTTCGATGAATGCAAACATCGTCGTCCATGCGGCAAACACCGATGCACGGCGAAGACAGTCCCGAGCTCGACGCTCTGTGTTCTGCACCCATAAATGTCGCATCTTCGGTAGGGTTCTGCCGGCGGATTCAGCCGTTCCGCTGCCTGCTTTGGAGATCCCATCTGCTTCTCTCCCCTCCACATGCAACACATTGAACGAGGCCACCGTGTCCTGCGCGTGTTCGAGGGCGGCGTCGCGGTCGGCGTCCAGAAGTTATCGGGGACCGTGACGCGGCGTTTTGAAGGGGGTGTGTCGCATGCGCGGCAGTGCCGTGACAGTGCACGGCGCCATGGCCAACCCGCCAATCCCGTCATCGTCGGGTCAGCAGCCGGTAAGCAGTTTGTCGCAATCAGCCCGGAGAATGAGCACCCGGTCAATGGTCAGGTGAGCGCAGCTTTCATGCATTGGGAAACCGGAGAGGGACGGCTGATCCGCGACGGGCGCACGCTGCTGAGCAGTGACCACATCGTCATCCAGAGGGAAGTAGTCAGCAGGAAGTTTATGTGGCACGCGCACGTGTCCCTGGTCGGTGTTCAAACCCGCCAAATCGGGCGACGCAGCCATGCGATTCTGGAGTTGGATGACGGCCGACGCGGCTGGTTCCGGGTCGTTGACGAGAGCAGGAGCCTGGCGTCCCTGCGCAGTTGCGGGCCATTCCGATAAACGAACAGTCCTGCATAGAAAAGACCCCGCTTTGCGGGGTCAATAGTCGCCACTGAAGGGCCGATAATCGCGCGTCTCCCCGGTTACGAAGTAGCTGGTCTGCACGTTAGTAGCCTTCGGACGTCATGCTGGTCACGTCGGAGCCCGGTTCCTCAATCCCGATTCAGATCCTGAAGAATGTACTCGCCTTGCAGGGAGGACGACACCACCCCTCGCCGGGGCATTGCCACCGTCCTATCTCAGGTGTGTTGCATGGGGATGACAAACCTGCACGGCGGCGCCTTCCCCCAGCTTTACCTGGGCATTCTCGATCTGGGCGATTTCGACCTGTTCACTGATCTTTGGGAGCGCCGTCTGTGGCGGACGGCGGTGCAGAATTCACTGTACCTTTCCCTCGGCACCATGGTGATCGGCACCTTCATCGGCGCCGGAATGGCGTACATCCGGCACAATTACAACTTTCCCACGGCCGGACTGATCGACTTCGCGGCGTGGTTCGTGCTGGTGATGCCGTCGTTCATCATCGCCCAGGGCTGGGTCCTGTTCGGGCGCAGTGGCGGCACCGCTCACCAGATGGGACTGCCCTGGCTGGGCGAGTTCATTTTCTCGCTGCCAGGGTTGGTCATGGTCATGAGCCTGGCCAATTTCCCGCTGGCCTATCTGGCCTTCAGTGCCGCACTGCAATGGAACGTGCGCAACCTGGAACAGGCCGCACGCCTCGGCGGTGCCAGCCCTGCACAGGTTCTGCGCACCATCAAACTGCCGCTCCTGCTACCGGCCCTGCTGTCCGCTGCGATCCTGGTCTTCGTGGACACGGTGGGCGATTTCGGCCTGCCCGCGGCGTTCCTGTCGGCGTTCCGCTTCCCGCTGATCCCCTACATCATACGGCAAGAGATCCAAACCGTTCCTGTCTCTTTCGAGGGCGCCGCGGTCCTGGCCGCCGTGCTGGTCACCCTGGTGGCTATCGCGATCACCATCCAGATCCGGCTGCTCCGCAATGCCGGCGCGGACTTTCTCACCTGTGGCGCACGACCGGCAGACCGACCCAGACCACGTTACTGGCCGATACTGACGGTACTGAACGTAAGCT
>NZ_SKOG01000093.1 GCF_007120195.1 Aquisalimonas sp. | reverse complement strand
GCGTCGGCGTCCAGTTCAACTGGTTCCGGTCTCGCCGGCGCCGGCCTCACGGGGGGCATCGCATCGAAGCGGTAGCCGGGGGTGGATCGCGATAGGGCCATCTCGTCATCGGTCATTTCTTCGATGATGCCCTCGAACAGGGGTGTGGACAGGTAGCGTTCTCCCGTATCCGGTAACATGCAGACGATGTTGGTTCCGGCGGGCGAGCGCCGGGCCAGATTCAGGGCGGCGGCCAGGGTGGCGCCACTTGATGTGCCGACGAAGATCCCCTCCTGCCGGGCGAGTTCCCGGGCGAGTCGAAGCGCCTCGTCCCCGGCCACCGGGACCACCTCGTCCACCAGCCCCTCCGTCATCGCATCCTCGGTGAGCCTGGAGATGAAATCCGGGCTCCAGCCCTGCATCAGGTGAGGACGGAAACTCGGGTGGCTGGCCGCGGGGGCGCCGCGGGGGTCGCGTGGCTGCGGCAGGCCACTTCCCAGTAGCTGGGCGTTGTCCGGCTCGGCGACGACAATGTGGATCTCCGGGTTCGCCTGCTTTAACGCCCTGGCAACACCCTTGAGTGTCCCTCCGGTACCGAAGCCGGACACCCAATAGTGCAAGGGCTCGCCCTCGAAGTCGGCGATGATCTCCTGCGCCGTCGTCTTGAAATGCACGTCGGCGTTGGCTTCGTTCTCGAACTGCCGGCAGAGGAAGTAGCCGTGTCTTGCGGCCAGCTCCACCGCCTTGTTGAGCATGCCGGTGCCCTTGTCAGATGCCGGGGTCAGTACGACTTTGGCGCCCAGAAAACGCAGCAGTTTCCGGCGTTCCACGCTAAAGCTCTCCGCCATCGTGACGACCAGCGGGTACCCCTTTCGGGCGCACACCATGGCGAGCCCGATCCCGGTGTTGCCACTGGTCGCCTCGATCACCGTCTGACCGGGCCGCAGTGCGCCGCTGCGCTCGGCATGCTCGATGACCGCCAGCGCCATACGGTCCTTGATGGAGCCCATGGGATTGAATGCCTCGACCTTCACAAAGATGTTCACGCCGGGTGCGGTAAGCCTGTTGAGCCTGACCAGCGGTGTGCGGCCGATGGTCTCCAGGATGCTGTCGTAGCGGGCCATGGTAAGCCTCCTTAGGTGTTGGGAGCTGCCCTTAGGGATCTCTCGTCTGCCCAGAAGAGTGCGGGAGCAGCGAGGGAGTGAACGTGGAAACCAGCGTGGTTTTTTCGGCCACCGAGCTCGGCTTCGGGTCACTCGGTGGCGACGGCTGACTGCGACGGGCGTGCGGGGCTCTGGGGGCTATGGAGGGTGCGCCGCACCCGCATAGTGCTGTGCTGGTGGATGCTTGGTGCGCGGCACTATAATAAGGGGTCAACCCGTCACTGGGCCAGGCGATGGGGTCAATGCAACTCAACTTCCTCGGTGATCTCGAAGTGCTTCGGGATGGTCAGGTGTTGGCACTTCCCCCCTCGAAGAAGACGCGCGCTCTACTGGCTTACCTTGCCCTGAACCCGCGGTCTTTCAGCCGTGAGCATCTTTGCGACCTGCTGTGGGAGGTTCCCGACGATCCGCGGGGGTCGCTGCGCTGGAGTCTGTCGAAATTGCGGCGGCTCGTGGACGAGCCGGGCCGGCCCCGCATTCTCGCCGATCGGTTCAGTGTCGGGTTCGATGCTGCGGCGTGTGACATGGACGTTGCGAATCTGCGGGGCGTGGTCGAACACGGCGTGGAGCAGACGTCCACCGAGGTGCTCGAGGCGGCAGCCGCGCGTTACCGCGGCAGCTTCTTGGAGGGACTGGACCTCTCGAACCTGCACGATTTCCACAGTTGGTGCGTGGCCGAGCGCGAACAGGCGGCGCGGGCCTACACGACAGTCGTGGCGGCGCTCGTTCAACGGCTGGCGGACGCGCCCGATCAAGCCCTGGCTTACGCCCGCGCCCACGTGCGCCTGGCACCCTACGACGAGACCGTGCGTGCCACGCTAATCCGGTTGCTGGTGTCCCTGGACAGGTCCGATGAGGCCGAGCAGCAGTACCAGCTGGGCGTGCGCATGCTCGCAGAGGTGGGGGTCGCGCCGTCCGGCGCGCTCCATCAAGCCTGGCGTCAGACGCCAGGCCGACGGAGCGCCGGTGCCGTGCTGCCGCCAGATGGCAACCCGCCAACCGCCGCCCTCGCTCGGCCGCCCCCGTCCCGCGGCCTGGTGGGGCGGCACCAGGAGCTGGCGCGTCTAACCGACGCCTTCGCGCGGGCTCGGATGAACAGCCGCGCGGGGTTTGTACTCCTCACCGGTGAACCGGGAATCGGCAAGAGCCGGCTGCTCGAGACGGTCGCGCAGCTGGCACGCGACGCAAGTGCCTTCCTGCTGGAAGCCAGTGCCAGCGAGTTGGATACCATCCGTCCCTTCGCCCTGTGGTTGGATGCATTTCGCCGCCTTGTCGCCGGCCGCGGGGGCGAAATATTCGGGGCCGTGGACTACGACAACCGTGACCGGCTGTTCGGGGCCCTGAGTGGCCGCCTCGCCGACGAATCGGCGGAACGGCCCGTGGTGCTGCTCTTTGACGACATGCAATGGTGCGACGAGTCCAGCGCCGCGGCTTTGCACTATGTGGCAAGAATGAACGAGCGCCGACCACTGTTCGGCGTCCTTGCTGCACGGGATATGGAGCTATGTCGTAACGGCCCCTTGCAGTCGGCACTGCGCGGATTGCACCACGAGGGGTTGATTGAGCAGCTGAATCTGGGGCCCCTGTCCGAGTCTGCTGTTCGCGAACTCATCGGCGAGCACGCGCCGCAGGCGGATAGCGAGCGGCTCAGCAGGCAAAGCGCTGGCAACCCGCTGCTCGCCATCGAGCTGGCCCGGGCCGAGGCGGCAGGGGGAAGCGGTAGCTCGCTGGATGAACTGGTGCGGGAGCGGCTGGCCCACCTTGATGCGGAGGGGGTTGAGGTTCTGCGCTGGGCCGCCGTTCTGGCGCCGCGCATCACCGTGGACTCCCTGGTCCGGGTCACCGGGCGTGCTGCCATACGGATCGGTGACGTATGCGAGGCTGCCGAGCGTATGGGGATCCTGCGGGCCACGGAACGGGGGCTGCGGTTCTCCCACGATCTGGTGGCGCGCAGTGTTTACGCGGCGATCTCGCCGGCGCGTTGCCGGGTGATGCACCGGCGCGTCGCCGAGATGCTGGCGCAGGATACCACTGTGGATCTTGAGTTTGCCGCCGACCTGGCTCAACACGCGCTGCAAAGCGGCGATGCGGAGCTGGCGGCCCAGGCCATGGTCTCCGCAGGGCGTCTGTGCCTGCGATTCTTTGCCAACGAGGACGCACTGATGCTGGCAAGCAAGGGTGTGGCGCTGGCCGAGCAGCTCCCGGACGCCCGCCGGGTCTGCCTGACACTGGAGCTACGCGACATCATTCTCAATGCCGGTCCGCTGGAGGACTGGCAGGCCACCGCAGATGAGCTGGTGGCCCTGGCCGAGCAGGCGCTGGAACATGGGGCCCTTGCCCATGCACGGCTCGGCTACCAGATGGCCAGCACCGTGCGCTGGGCCCACGGGCAGTGGGCGGACGCACAAGAGGAGGCGCTGCAGGCGGAGCGAGTGACGCGTAACGCCAGCGCGCGCGACCACATTATTGCCATGGCGGAGACAGCCAAGTGCCTGGCCATGCTCGAGCGCGACCTCGATCAGGCGAAGGCCATGCTGAGCGAAGCGCAGGCACTCGCCGCACGCGATCGGGTGAGTCACCACGCCATCCCCCTGGCACTCGGCCTGTTGCGTTTCCACGACAACCGGCTTGACGATGCCGAAAGCCACTTCAAGGATGCGCGAACCCTCTGCAAGGCTGGCGGGGATCGCCTCGGCGAGTTCCAGGCCAACGAGTACTTAATGATGATCGCTTTTGAGCGAGCGTTGTACGCTTCGGCGTTGGCGCGCTGCACGGTACTCGTGGAAATTGGCGAAAAACTTCGCGATGGCAGCGAGGCCCCATTCGCACGCGCCGCGGAAGGCCTGTGCCGTTATGCCATTGACGATGACGTGGTACCGCTTGTCGCCTCCCTGGAGGGCCTGCGCAACGCCGATGCCAAGTACCGATTAGCCTACATACTGACCCGCGCAGCACTGATGGACCTGGAGCGCGGCCGCCTGGACAACGCCGTCGCACACGCCCAGGAGGCGCTCACGTATGCGCAGGCCCTGGAACGGCCCACCGAGCTAATGCTGGCCCACTTCGCGCTCGCCGAGGCGTATCGAGCGGCCGGGGACACCGCCGCACACCGGCGGCATACGGCCGCACTGGCTGGATTCGACCAGGCACCGGT
>NZ_SKOG01000275.1 GCF_007120195.1 Aquisalimonas sp. | reverse complement strand
GGTCGAGGAGAAGCAGATCGAATTGGATCGCCAGGAACTTGCCTGGGAGGAGGAGCTGCAGGAGCTGCTGGAGCGTGAGGTGGCCCGTTTACAGGAGCTCTCTCGGGACCAGTATGCCACGCCGTCGCAGCTGGAGCAGGCCGAGCAGCAACGCACGCGCCAGCGCCTGACGGTGGCGCAACGGCAGTTCGCGGTGGACACCGCTGCATCCCGCCTGGAGCAGTTGGACGCCAGACTGCAGCGCGCCAGGGCCCTGCGCGACCGGGCGGCGCTGAATCTCGCCCGCGCCGAGGTTCGCTCACCCTTCAGTGGCCGTGTGGCCGACGTGGCGGTGGCGCCCGGCGACCGGGTGCGCCCTGGCGAGTTGCTGATCACCCTGTACGACACCACGGCCCTGGAAATCCGCGCGACGGTGCCGCGCCAGGCGCTCGCGCCCCTGCGTCTGGCGCGTGCCGGGACCGGGGTGGAGGCCAGGGCCACGGTGGACGGCGAGGTGGTTCCCGTGTCCCTGTCGCGGTTCTCCGGGCGGGCGGAGCGCGGACAGGGCGGCGTGGATGCGCTGTTCCGCGTGCACGGGGGTGGCGAGGGCCTGGTGCTCGGTCGCTTCGCGACGATGGATGTGCTGCTGCCGCCGGAGCCGGACACGGTCCTGCTGCCCTTCGAGGCGCTCTACGATGCCGGGCGCATCTACCGTGTGCGCGATGAGCGCATGGAAGCGGTGGATGTGCAACGGCTCGGCCAGGCACGGCAAGCGGATGGCCGTCGCGGTGTGCTGTTGCGCGCCCCTGGGCTGGAGCCCGGCGATCAGGTGGTCAGTACCCAGATCCCCCAGGCCCTGGATGGTCTCCGGGTTCAGGTCATGAGGCCGTGATCATTTGATGGATGATAGGCCGCGCGAGTCCTGGATCGGTTGGATCGCCTGCCACCCGGTGGCGGCGAACCTCATCATGGTGCTCATGATGGTCGCCGGGCTGTGGTCCCTGCAGCAGCTCAATACCCAGTTCTTCCCCACCTTTGAGCTCGACTTCATCACCGTGGAAGTGGAATGGCGCGGCGCCACGGCGGAGGAGGTGGCCGATTCCATTACCGCGCCGGTGGAGGAGGAGCTCCGCGACGTTGACAACCTGCGCGAGCTCACCTCCACCTCCGCCGAAGGCGGTGCCACCGTCGTGCTCGAGTTCCGCGAAGGCACGGACATGACCGAGGCCACCGAGTCGGTGAAGGACCGGGTCGCCGGCGTGCGCAACCTGCCCGAGGACGCCCGCGAACCCACCATCCGGCGCGTCGTGCGTTATGACCCGGTGGCACGGCTGCTGGTCAGCGGCGACCTCAATACCCGCGAGGTGCGCGCGCTCAGCCGCCAACTGGAAGAGGAACTGCTGGACAGTGGCGTCACCCGCGTCGAACTCACCGGCCTCGCCGAGCAGGAAATCAGCATCGATATCCGCCAGGAGACGCTCACCGACCTGGGCCTGTCTTTCAGCGATCTCGCCCGCCGGGTTGACGCCCAGAGCCGGGATATCCCCGCCGGGGATGCCGGCGAATGGGACGTGGCCCGGCAGCTGCGCGGGGTGGATCAGGCGCGCAGTGTCCACGAGTTCGAGGAACTGCTGATCCCGATGGACGGTGGCCGCTCCGTGCCTTTGGGGCTGTTGGCCGACGTCACCCAGCAAGCGCGGGATAACGAGATCCAGCTTCGCTTTGCACAAGGCGATGCGGTCGAGATTCTCGTGGAGCGGGCGGAGGGGGAGGACGCCCTGGCGGCAGCCCAGGTCCTGGATGAGTTTCTGCAGGCACGCCAACCCACCTTGCCGGCGACGGCCAGCATGGAGGTTTTCGACGAATTCTGGCAGTTCATCAGCGAGCGCATCGAGCTCATGCTCAAGAACGGGCTCGGTGGGCTGTTGCTGGTCATCGGCGTACTGCTCGCGTTCCTCTCCGGGCGCATGGCGCTCTGGGTGGCGCTGGGCATTCCCACGTCGTTTCTTGCCGCACTCACCGTGCTTTTTCTCACCGGCGGCAGCATCAACATGATCAGCCTGTTCGCCTTTATCATGGCGCTTGGCATTATCGTCGATAACGCCGTGGTGGTGGGGGAGAACGCCTACAGCCGGTTTCAGAACGGAGAGGCGCCGGACGAGGCGGCGATCAACGGCGCCCGGCGCATGTTCGTGCCGGTCATGGCGGCGTCGCTGACCACCATCGCGGCGTTTCTGCCCCTGATGATCATCGGCGGGCCAATCGGCAACATTCTCTTCGATATTCCGCTGGTGATCGTATGCGTGATCATTGCCGCCGTGATCCAGGCATTTTTCATCCTGCCCGGGCATCTGCGGCGCTCCTTTGAGCGCAGCCAACGGGTTTCTCCCAACCGCTACCGGCGGGGGCTGGACAACGCGTTCAACCGTTTTCGCGATGGGTTTTTCCGCAGTGCCGTCACATTGGCCATTCACCACCGCTGGGCGACCATCGCCGCACCCATCGCACTTCTGATCATCGCCTTCTCCCTGGTGGCGGGGGGACGGCTGGCGTTCACGTTCTTCCCGACGGTCGAGGGGGAGACGTTGCACGCAAATGTGAGTTTCGCCCCGGGCACACCCCGGGAGCGCGTCGAGGCCTACCTGGATCGGCTCGAGCTGTCGCTGCAGCAGACGGACGAAGACATCGGTGGTGACGTGGTGCAGACCTACGTCTCCCGCACCGGCAGCACCGTCGCGGCAGAGCCGCGGGACACCCGGTTTGGCGAGCACTACGGCGGCATCTTCGTGGAGCTGTCGCCACCGGATGAGCGCAACATCCGTAACCGCGCCTTCATCCGCGCCTGGGAAGACAATGCCCCGCCCGCCGCTGGTCTGGAGGATCTGGTGATCCGTGAGCGCGGCCAGGGACCACCCGGTGCGGACATCGACGTGCGCATCACCGGAGCGCCGGCGGAGCAGCTCAAGGCAGCGGCGATGGAGGTGCAGGACGACCTGCGCCAGCGTCCGGGCGTCTCCGGTATTACCGACGACCTGCCCTACGGGCCAGAGCAGTGGATTTATCGCCTGAACGACCAGGGGCGCGCCCTGGGCCTGAACTCCGCTGATCTCAGCAACCAGTTGCGTGACGCCTACGGCGGGGTCCTCGCGCAGCTCTTTCAGCAGGGCCGGGACGAAGTGGAAGTCTGGGTGCGCCTGGATCGCGAGAATCGCCATGACCTCGCCAGCCTGGAGGATTTCCGTGTGCGCGCCCCCAGCGGCGAGACCGTGCCCCTGGGCAGCGTCGCCGAGGTGGAGACCCGTCGGAGCTTCGCCTCCCTGCGCCACTTTGACGGCAGCTTGGCCGTGCGGCCGACGGCGGATGTGGACGCCCAGGTGGCCAATGCCAATCGTATCCGGGCGGACCTGGCGGAGAACCTGCTGCCGGAGCTGCGCGAGCGCTACGGCGTGCAGACGGCCTTCGAGGGGCAGGCGGCGGATCAGGAAGAGACGCTGGCGGATATGCGTGCCGGGCTGATCCTTGCAATGGCGTTGATCTACCTGGTGCTGGCTTTCGTGTTCGCCTCCTACGGTTGGCCGCTGCTGGTGATGGCCGTAATTCCCTTCGGCATTGTCGGGGCCTTCTTCGGGCACTGGGCGTTCGGCCTGGACCTGACCATTCTCTCCCTGTTTGGTCTCTTCGGGCTCTCCGGCATCGTCGTCAACAACAGCATCATTCTCGTCACGTTCTACCGGGAAATCCGCGACCGCAATCCGGGAGCCCCTGTGGAAGGTGCGCTGATCGAGGCCTCGCGGCTTCGCCTGCGCCCGGTGCTTGTGACCACGCTCACCACCATTGGCGGGCTGCTGCCGCTGCTCTTCGAGACCTCTGTGCAGGCGCAGTTCCTGATTCCCATGGCAATCGCCATCGCCTTCGGCCTGGCGATTGCCTCGTTGATCGTGCTGTTTCTTGTCCCCGCCATGCTGGCCGTCTATGAGAACGCTGCGCGGCGTGTCGCTGGACTGTCCCATGGATAGGGTTTCGCACCGTGTATGTCATCCGCCGCGTGATCGGAGGCTAACCCCCATGGTAAAGCCGCAGATCTCCGCGTTGATCGCCAGTCTTGTCTTTGGTGTTGGGTTGCCGGTCTCGGGGATCGCGAACCCGGAGAAGGCGCTGGTGTCCGTCGCCTCGATACTCGCGGGCACGGGTCTGTTCAAGCTTATTGAACGCAACCGGCGGGCATGATTCCCCTGGTGCCGGGCTGGTTGCGCCGGTACAGGCCTGGCCTGCTGCCCGGCGATGTCGTGGCGGCCGTGGTGGTGACGATGCTCCTGGTGCCCCAGGGGCTTGCTTATGCCGCGCTCGCGG
>NZ_SKOG01000192.1 GCF_007120195.1 Aquisalimonas sp. | reverse complement strand
CGCACCCTCGACGAGGAGCGCACGGCCGTCGTCGCCGAGCTACTCCTCAACCATCGCGGATGGTAAAGGCCATTTCACGCAATGACACCGGGGCTTCGTGCCCCGGCGTTTTCCCGGAGACGCCGGCGGCATGTTCGGCGATTCCGGGAAAACGCCTCCATCGCTTGCCTGGCGCGCATCCAGGCCCCCCGAGAAGCCCTTTCGGATCGGGAGGAGGGGCGCCGGCAGCGCCGGTCGATCCTGAGTTCACCAACCCCGGCGGGGAGACCTCCTCCCCGTGGGGGGGTGCCTCCCGCTTTGTACTGTGGAGTCGCCCATGCAACAGCAACTCTTCGACGATCAGGTGGCCGAAGCGGTGACCGAGATCGGGTCCCACCGGCGGGAGCAGGATGACCGCCTCGTCGAGCAGGCCCTGGCGGTGCTGCGTCAGCGGTTTGACCAGCACGCCGCGTTGCAGTCGCCAGGCGACGCCAAGGACTATCTGCAGATCTGGCTTGCGCCCCGGAAGCGGGAGGTATTCGCCTGCCTCCCCTTTTTTGACAGACGGTCGGTAATGTTGGCGGAAACATCGTGTGCTTGGAACGGAGCCGTCCGGCTGTCTTGGCGCATCGTCGATGTGGCCTAGTGCTGCCAGGGATAGCGCGCTCGGGTTTGTCGAGCGCAAACTTGTTGACAATTACCTACCAGCTCATTCAGCATGTCCCTTGTCCTGGGACGTGGGACAGTACGATGAGAGATGGTATGAAAAGTCAAGATGTCGGCCTGCTGTTGAAGCTGGTCGCTTTGAACAACCGGGAGAGAGAGGACCCCGAGGGACGCAGCGGAAAAGCGGATATGTCACTCCCGGATGACTGGCGCGACTGGCAGATTGAGGAAGAAGACGCGCTTGCGGAGAACGGAGCCTCACTCTCGGGCAGCGAACTCCTACTGGCGTGTTACAGCGTCAGGGCTCTAGCGGAAGAGACGGGCATCAGTAAAAGCCAGGTTAGCTTGGCCTTGCAGCGCTGCCTGGAGGTCGGCCTGGTGCGCAAGGATCGCGAGACCGGTGTGCCACGGGCCAATACCAAAGCCCTGTTCGAGTTCATTGTGCATGGGCTGCGTTATGTCTTTCCCGCCAGTCCCGGCAAGATAACCCGAGGCATAGCCACTTCCTTCTCTGCCCCCGTGCTGGAAGGGCGACTTTTCAGTTCGGGAGATCTGGCCATGGTTTGGCCGGACGCCAGGGGGAACACTAAGGGGCAGGCGGTCGCACCGCTGTTCAAGAGCGCGCCCTATGCGGTACGCCGCGACCGGAATCTGTATGCCATGTTGGCCTTGGTAGACGCCATCCGGCTTGGGCAGCCCCGCGAGAGCAAACTGGCGGCCAGCCTATTGGCCGAGCATCTGGGAGTCAGTGGTGAGCCAATTCGATGACCAACGCGCGATGTTGCGCTATGTGGCTCAGGCGCTCGGAGAAGAGCTGCGGGAGAAGGTCGCCTTCGTGGGCGGTTGTACGACCGGGCTTCTGCTTACCGATGATTTCACGCGGGAGCAGGTGCGCAGCACCGATGACGTTGACCTGGTCGTGCACGTGATCGGTTACCCAGATCTGTATCGGCTCAAAAACACCTTGAAGGCACGCGGCTTCAGGGAACCTTCGTCGATGGATGTCGATATGCCCGTTTGTGCCATGAAGCTGGACCATCTGCGTGTAGACTTGATGCCGGATGACGCCGAAGTGCTGGGCTTCAGCAACATATGGTACTGCCAAGCCCTGGAGACCGCCTCACCAATCCCCTTGGGGGAGGATCTCACCATTCGAGTGGTCAACCCACCGTTATTCATCGCCACCAAGTTGGAGGCCTACAAGGGGCGAGGAAATGGTGATCCGCTCGAAAGTCGCGATATTGAGGACATCCTCAACGTCGTGGATGGACGAGCGGAGCTACTGGATGAAGTGCGGAGAAGTGATAGCGATCTCCAAGACTACATTGCCGCCGAGTTTACCCAACTCCTCGACGATGACAACTTCGCTTATGCCGTACAAAGCCAGGCCGGAGACCAGGATCGAGAAGCGTTGCTGTTCGAGCGACTGGAACAACTGGCCAGGGTGAGACGCTGATGCGGGTCACTTGGTTCGGTCGACGTGGCTGTGAACGGAGCAGAAACAGTGACGCCGCAGCGATTGCACAACGAGGCCAACAGTGCCTGGCGATTGTGGTAGACGGGGCCGAGAAAGGACCCAACAGCGTGGAACTGGCGCGATATTGGGCAAATGCCGTCCTTGAGCGTGCACTGGCTAAGCCTTCCCCTCTATCAGAGGGGGTGGTGAATGGTCTCCTGAAGCGCGAACAGGGCCGCCTGCATCATGGCTCTCTACGGGACATCGCTAGCTACTGCCTTGTCAGCCTTGATACCGACACCCTCGGGGTTCGTATCTGGCACTGTGGTAACTGCCGAGTGGGTCTAGCTCTGCCCTTTACCCACATCTGCTGCTAAACAAATGGCCGCCGCACGGTTACTGTGCCTGCCATGTGGGTGCAGAGCCAGATCAAGCGCACACTGAGCGGACCGCAGGGGCTGGAGCGCGTGCGTGCGTTGCTGGGTGAAGCCTCCGAGGCGCATCGTACGGCGATCGCGGATCGGCTTTGCGCCGAGTTCGGCTTCATCGATGCGCGCGGGCGCGCTCAGCGAGCGCATCGTGCTGCCCGCGGCGCGCAGCTGCCCTGGCACGGCGCAGCCCCGGCGATTGGCTGAGGCCGTGCCGGCAGCCGATGGGGTGCCGGCGGAGGTGGGGGCGCTTGAAGGGCTCGAGGTGGTGCGGGTCGACGACGCGGCGCACCGCGCGATCTGGAACGAGCTGATGGCGCGCGAGCATCCGCGTGGGCTCGGACCGTTTGTCGGCCCGCAGCTGCGTTACCTGATCGGCTCGGTACACGGCTGGCTCACGGTGTTCGGCTTCGCGGCCGCGTCGCTGCATCTGCGCGCGCGATCGCTGGATCGGCTGGGACGCCGAGCAGCGCGGGGCGCAGATTCACCGGGTGGTGGGGTTGAACCGCTTTCTGGTCCGCCCCGGGGTGGCCTGCCGCGATTTGGCCTCGCACGCGCTCGCACGGGTGCTGCGGCGCTTGGGTGGGGACTTCGAGGCCCGGTATGGTTACCGTGTGTGGCTGGTCGAGACGTTTGTCGAGCGCCCGCATTCGGGGGTCAGCCTGCGGGCGGCGAACTGGCGCCATCTCGGCACAAGCTGCGGGCGGGGGCACCAGGACAGCGCTCATGCGGTGGGCGAGACGATTAAGGCGATCTATCTCTACGAGCGCGAAGCCGATTGGCGGGTGCGCCTCGGTGTGGGGCCGGCGCCGATCGACGGAGTGCTGCAGCCGGGCGAGGGCCTCGACGGCCAGTGCTGGGCGGAGAACGAGTTTGGCGGTGCGCCGCTGGGCGACAAGCGACTGAGTCGACGATTGGTGGACAGTGCCCGACGCCAAGCCGAGGAACCGATGCGCGCCTTCACCGCCGTGGGCAAGGACGATTGGCCGGCGGTGAAGGGCTACTACCGCCTCATCGATCAGCCCTCGGACTCCGAGGTGACGCCGCAGAACATCCTCGCCCCGGACCGCCAGCGTACGCGGCGACGGATGCAGGCGCAGTCGACGGTGCTGTGTATTGCCGACGGCACGGATGTGAACTTCACGACCCGCCCACAGACGACGGGGCTCGGGGTGATCGGCGGCAATCAGACCGGTGCGCAGAGCCTGGGACTGCACCTGCACTCGACGCTGGCGGTGACGGGCGATGGGCTGCCGCTGGGGGTGTTGCGCACCCGCTTCGATGCCCTCGAGCCCAGCAGGGGCAAGGCGCAGGCCGCCGAGGAGAAGAAGAGCTTCCGCTGGATCGAAGGCCTGCGCGATTGCGCGGCGCTGGCCGAAGCGCTGCCCAAGACACGCCTCGTCCACGTTCTCGACCGCGAGGCGGACTTCTACGAACTCTTCGCCGAACAGCAACGCACCAGCGAGGTCGAGCTGGTGGTGCGCGCGAAGCACAACCGACGCCGACCCGACAAGCAGGGGCGGCTGTTCGAGGCGGTGCGCGCTGCCAAGCCCTGCGGCCACATCGAGATCGACGTCACCGGAGAGAGCGCGCGAGCGAAGAGCGGCAAACGCCAGGCGCACATCGCACGCCAGGCGCGCACCGCGCAGCTGGCGCTGCGCTATCGGCGTGTCGAGCTCGCACGAGACCCCAGGCCAGGCAACGGCGAACGCGACAAGCTCCCGATCACCGTGGTCCATGCCGTGGAGAACGCGCCGCCGAACGGCGAGAAGCCGATCGAGTGGTTCGTGCTTACCACCCTCACCGT
>NZ_SKOG01000278.1 GCF_007120195.1 Aquisalimonas sp. | reverse complement strand
ATTAGAGAAGGAGAAATACAATGCGCAAGATCCTGTCCACGTTAGCCGTGTCATCCGTGATGCTTGTCGGTACAGCCCAAGCCGAGCAACCCGGGCAAGGCAGCTTTGCCCTGACGCTCACGCATATGAGTTTTGCCGAATCGCTCACCGCTGTATTGCCCGGTGACTTTGATCCATTTACTGGTGACTTTGAAGGGGGTGGTGTCGCCAGCATGAGTTCTCTAGAAGAGATGACCTACAACGTCGGATTCTTCTTGACGGACGACATCATGCCCTATGGTGCGATCAGGGTACATTCCGGCGACGATACGGCTGTGCTCTTGCGCGGCGGCTCGCGGTTCTACCAACTCCCCGGCGATACCGGGAACCTTCGCACGTTTGTCGATGGCGAGGTCACCATCTTTGCCGACGGTGTCGATGTGTTCGGCATCGCCGGTCACCTCGGCGCGGAGTATAACGTCGCGCGTCACTTCAGTGTCTCGGGCCGGGTGGGTGCCGAGCTGTTCGATGCGGATCCCGGTGATACGACGTTCAACCTAGGGGTGGCCCACGTCAGCATCAATTTCTATCTGTAGCAGTCCAGCTCGACCGGCGGGTTCTTCGGGCTTGGGTGGGTGGCTCATGCGTGGTTCGCATGCCAAGCGCGTGGCGGTGTGTGCTGGTGGTCGGGTTACGGACTCGGGGGAATGCCGACACCGCCGTTGAACGCCTACGCGTTTCGCTCGCTCACCGGGGAGGCAGTGACAAGCCCGCCCTGTGCGCCACGCGTTGTCGTGGCGACAAGCGACTGCTCACAGAGCGGGCTTCCGGCCTGGGCATCAGCGCACCGGCGGCGTGCGCAATTTGCCAGGCCGCTAAAAAAAGGGTTGCGGCGGCCAGCTCTGCGGCGTTGCGCGGTGCTCGCTCCCTCGCTGACGATCTGTTATGTCTCTGCCGCTACGCTCCGCGGGCCTTGCAACTGGCCGCCCTCGCCGCTTTTGCAGCGGCCTGTTCGTGTCTCACACTACTCCGAGGCTCCCGCTATCGTGACCTCGCGCTCGGCCTCAAGCCCGGAAATGGACAATGTCAGCTTCACCGTGTCGCCTGGATTCACTTCTTCTGTGAGAGTGGCAAGGTACTGGAAGACGATACCCGTCTGGATGCTGTCGAACGCCCCCTGCAAATCCAGGCTTTCGACCCCGAAATAGGCGCCGCCGGTCTCCTCACCCAAATCACGCAAAGCACCGGCGGCCCGACGGCGATCCGGATCACCTACCCCCAGACCAACGGCGTACATGGTAATCCCGTTCTGGTTCGCCCGCTCAATCACGTGCTCCTTTGTGATCGGCCATGAGGAATTATCGCCACCGTCCCCCATGGTCACCAACACCTTGCGTTCATTGCCTGCGCCCAGCAACCGATCGATGCCCTCATCGACAGCGGCAAACAGCGCGGTGAAACCTCCCCAGGCATACCGCTCGATCTCAAGGTCCAGGGCCGCTGTCACCGGGTGCATCTCCGCATCCGGCAGTCTGAAAGACGTCCGCGGATTCTGATAAACAGAGGAATACGGACTGAACGCGTCGGCAATGAGCCGCAAGTCCTCAGCCTCGGTCGTAAACCCACTGTCGCTAAACCGATACCCCACTTCGGACCCATCCATCCTGCTGCGCACGGTCCAGTTGTTCTCGATCCACTCATTATCAATAAAGTCGACGCTGCGATCGAAAATCAAGAACGCCACCTTGTCAGCGGGGGCCTTGCTATCCAGAAACTCATGGGTTGCCAAACGGGTGAGGTGCCACCGAGTGAACCGAACGCCGTCGGGGTCGATGTACGCCCCGCGGCTCATCGACCCACTCGCGTCGAGAACCAGAACCACCGAAGCCGCCTCGCCCGTGACAGCGGCATCGCTGATCTCCGTCACGCCGACCTGCGCGCCGTTGACTTCGACCGAGAACGCCCGGGCCGGGATACCGATCACGCTGCGGCTGGTCTTGTCATCCACGACCGTGAAGGCCATCCGTCCGTCCGACTGCCGCTGGAGCACACCGATGACGTACCCGGAATCGGCGGAAATGGTTGAAGCAAGTGGGCTTCGACTCTCCGCGGTAAAACGCTGCACCGACGTCTCCAGCGGGCGATAACCAGCGGCCTCAGCGCGAACTGTCTGGGTACCGCGCGGTGCACGCCCCGAGAACAGCCCGCACGCGTCGGTCTGCGCGAACTCCCCCAACGCCTCGTCATTGCCATCGAGCGCGATCAGAGTGGCTGAGCGCAACGGGACGTATCCCCGCGGCACATTCTCGCACTCGGTCTCGCCATTCGCGCCCATCCCAACAGCCGAGGTGCTCAGCATTGCCGCCGTGCCAACCGCGCCGCCGGCACCCGCCGCGGACTCATCGGGTCCGGCGATGGTGCCACTGAGTTCCACCCCGCTGCCATTGTCGTCGCTGCTACCGCCCCAGCAGCCTGCCAGGAACGCCGCCATGGCGAGTATCAGCGTCCCCCTCGCAACTAATCGAAGGAACCAATCCGCCTCGTTTCGCCCATAAATAGCCATTGTAACCCCCGTCGACTCAGCCGCGCTGGCGCCTGTCGCATAGGGTCATCGCTTTGGCCTGATGGCTGTCTATACGCAGGGACCAGCCAATCGCTCCATTGCTCCAACAAATGCTTCGACATGCAGTTAGCCTGCCACACTGAAACACCGCGATATGGAGTGCTTGTATCGGCGAACGGTGGTGACCTGTAAGGCTTTCTGACGGTTCTGGCGAAGCAGGGCCCAGGGGCTACGAGCCGATCCAACACCACGCCGGAGAGTCCGCGCGCGGGCATGGCCCGAAATGGCACCCGAGCAGTATCGCTGGGCCAGTGAGGGGGGTCGCTCACAACAACGCATCAGGCAACCCTGCACGCGTACGACCGCTATTGCGTCATCACCAACGCCATGCTACGCCTTAGCCAGTCGTCAAGTGATCAGGGGCTCGCGTCTTGACTGTAAAATCTACTGACGGCTTCGGCCTTGCAAGCGCTCGCGCGCAAGGAGCCCGCCCGCTTTGTCGAGGACACGGTCATGCCGAGGTTGCGGCTTAGAAAGATTTTCTGTGTGATCGACCCCACCACGAACACCCAGCGTGCCCTCTTGCGCGCGGCGAACATGGCGCTTCAGGTCACGGGGGCCGTCGTTCATGCGTACCTGTGCTTCAGTCTGCCGGGCAGCCTCCCCACTGAACGTCGCGAGGCGTTTCGCGAGGCGGAGCACTCACGCCACCGCGCGTGGCTGGCAGAGATCGTAGCGTTGCAGCAGGCCAATGGGTTAAAAATCACGACCGAGATCGAATGCCAGGATGACTGGCGCAGGGCGCTGGTCGGTGCCGCGACCCGATCCGGTGCGGATCTCGTCGTCCGCGCGAGCACGCCACGATCAGCCCTCCACCGGCGGGTGCTGAAGACCACGGACTGGATGCTGTTGCGTCATTCCTCCTCACCCGTTCTGTTCGTCAAGTCGGAAGAGCACGACAGGGTCGACAAGGTCCTCGCGGCCGTCGATATGCGCGCGAAGGATGAGCCGCATCAGCGATTGACCGACCATGTGCTCGAGTTTGCCCAAGGCCTCGCGCTGCTCACCGGCGCCGAGCTGCACGCCGTGAGCGCCTACAGCGGCTCGACGAACGTCGTCCAGCCGCCAGAGCTCGCCAAACGTGCGGGCGTCGGACCCGGGCAGGCCCACGTGGGAGACGCCTCGCCCGATGCGTTGATCAGCACTGTGGCGCAAGAGCTCGATAACCCCTTGGTCATATTGGGCTCAATCCCGCGCACCGGCATGACGGGAGCCGTGGTCGGCAACACGGCAGAACGGATTCTCGACCACATCCAGTCCGACGTCATCTGTATCGTCCAGCGCCCTCAGTGAGACGCCGTGACGGTGCGGCCATCACCGGCGGTCGACCCGTGATCTCCCCCCGGCCCGCCGCCTGGACCGCGGAACTCGGCGTCCGCGGTGACTGTGCACGAGAGCGCGCGACGCAACACCGCGCCCGGCCCGGCCTCCAGTGAGTCAACTCGACCGAGGCTGGCTGCGGTTTGCATACGCACTACGGCCGCCTTGGGCGGCTTGCCGCACCTGGGAGATGGCGCCTGGCGCGACGCTGATCACTTGAAACCCGGCGGCAATGATTTTCGCCGTAATACGCGCATCGCCGGCCAAATCACCGCATAACGAAAGCGGCGTGCGCGCTTCCATCGCGGCACGCCTGACATCGTCGAGCAGTTTCCACAGGGCCGGCTCGCCGAGGAGCTCGTTGTAGTCGATGTTTTCGTTACCCCGATCGGCAGCGAAGAGGTATTGGATGAGATCATTGGAGCCGATGCAGCCGAAATCCGCCGCAGCCAATAGCTCCCCTGCTTGCACGCAGGCGGAAGGCACCTCGAACATGACTCCGTGGGAGAGCAAGCCCGGCGGCAGATCATCCGCGGCGGCATCAAATAAGGCCCGCAATTGATGGAACTGACCGAGCGTGGCGACCATGGGGTAGACGACGTGGACACGACGAAATCGCGCTGCCCGGGTCAACGCGCGCGCCTGCTCCCGGAGCAGCTCGGGACGGAACAACAGCAGCCTGGCGCCGCGCATGCCAAGCGCCGGATTGGCCTCAGCGGGCAGTTCCAGCCATTCACCCGACTTATCCGCCCCCAGGTCCAGCAGGCGGACATACACCGGCTTGTCGCCCATCGCCGTTAGCACGTCCCTGAACCGCTCTTCTTGCTCGGCCTCGGTGAGCAAGCGGCCCTTAACCAACGCTTCGATCTCGGTACGGTACAGTCCGACGCCCTCGGCCTGAGCGGCCACGGCCTTGGTGACATCGGTGGACAGGTCGATATTCGCCAGCACTGTCACGTCCGGGACCGGTCCGGTGACCGGCCGGCTGATGCGCCCCTCGCGGCGGGCCTTGCGATAGTGCCCCAGTGTGTCAGCAGACGGGTTGAGGATGACCAGGCCCGAATCGCCGTCCACCAGGATCTCCGCGCTTAACGGTATGGTGCCTTCCAACCGCTCGATGCCGCTGACGGCGGGAAGCCCCAGGGCCTTGGCGAGGATGGCCGCATGTGACGTCGGCCCGCCTTTCTCGACCACAAACCCCAGCGTTTGATGGTCCACTTCCAGGGTGAGTCCGGGGGTCAGCTCCAGCACGACCAGGATGTGGTTATTGTGCAGACGGCACTCGCCCACCTGGCAACCGCTTGCCTGGGCGCATTGTAGGTAGGGTTTATGACACCTGAGGCGCTCGAGCAGTGCTTGTTGCAGCTCGGCGATGTCCGCGGCACGCTCTTGCATGTACTCTGAATCGAGCGCGCGCAGCTTGCCTTGGTAGCGTTGCAGCTCTCGGCTGACCGCAGCCTCAGCGCTGAGGCCTTCCTGCTCGATGCCCCGAAACAGCAGATGCCGGAGCTCTGCATCGTCCAGGATCATCCGGTGCACGCCGAAGATGGCCGCCGTCTCTGCGTCGATTCTTGCCTCGGCATCCCGTGCAAGGCTATTCAGCCGCCCGGTCAGCGCCTCAAGTGCCCCTTGCAGGCGCGCCTTCTCCGCGATCGCTGTGTGAGCGGTTCCCGCCGTGCGGGTTGGGTGGGCGGGGGAGCGATAGAAACAGGCTCTGCCGAGCGCCACACCCGGGCTCACCGGTAAGCCCCGCAAACGAACTTCGCCCTGAGTGGCCATGGCTAGTGTCCTGTAGCCGAAATTCGCTGTCTTTTGAGCTGCCTCGGTGCCTGCTTGACTGCTACCATTGTGCCAATGTAGGCGCTGCATGACGAGCGGAGGCTGGTCGCGCCTTCCTTCTGGAAGTATAGGCATCCTAAACACCCTGTCCCTCAAGCCCGCCGAAAATCCACAACTGCAAACCCACCACTTGGGCGCAACGGCGCGGCTGTTCACACCGATGCGTGATCTGTTGATCCTGATCAAGGGGATGACGGCCGCGACACGATAGCCTCTTAACCAACGGGACGCCTCGATCCAGGCGCCTGCACAGGAGGAGCAGAGAATGACCACCCCGGAAGTCATTGTCCCCGTCGACTGGACCCGGCGCTCACTGGCTGCGATGATTCCCGCCAGCGTCTTGGCGAAACAGACCGGACGCAGCCTGCATCTGGTGTCCATCGTCCCCACCGAGTCCGAGATCGAGGCGCGCCGCCGTGGCGTCCGCGAGGAAGCGGAGCAGCGCGGCATCCGTGAACCGCAGATCTCCATCCTCAAAGCCGATCTCAACACCGTGCCGATTGGCGAGCGCGAAGGCACGCTCATGCGAGTGATCAATCAATCGCCGGACGCCCTGGTGTGCATGGCAACCCACGCCCGCAGCGCCATCGGAGATGTCCTCCTGGGCAGTGTCGCCAGCGACATTCTCGAAGGTTCCGCCCACCCTGTCGCCCTGATCGGCCCCCGCTTCAGTGCCGACTGGCAGGGACCACTGCGGACCGTCATCGCCTGTCTTGATGGCTCCGAGCTGTCCGAACGTATCCTCGCACCTGCGGCGGCCATGGCCAGCGCCACCGGCTCCGGACTCATGCTTGTGCAAGTACAGCAGCCGGAGGCATCGCACCAGGCGATGATCCAGGATGCCGCCGAGTCCGGATATCTACAGTCCAAGGCCGCGGAGGTACAACGCGACCACCACCTGAAGGCCAACTGGGACGTCCTGCACGGAAGGGATCCGGGCCGCACGATCGCGGAGTACGTGGCGGGCTACCCGGGTGCCATCGTGGCCATGACCACCCATGGCCACACCGGGGTGCGCAAGCTCGCCTTTGGCAGCGTCGCTCGCGACGTCATTCACAGTATCAATTGCCCGGTGCTCGCGTTACGGCCCCGTGCCGACGGCTGACGTCATTGCTGCGCCGGCGCGTCGGTACGCTGCGCCGGTCCGCTCGCCCCCCACCCCCGCCCTGTTATCGGATGCAACAACGGCTCGCCCTGGGGGACGACGGGGTTGCAACCGGGGGACACACAGAATGCGCTGGTCCTAACCGCCACAGCCGGCGGCCTGGGGCCGTATGCCTACCTGACTGACCTCTTCGAGCAACTGCCGACGGCGAGGACGCCGGAGGCACTCCGCGCGCCCTGCTGTCAGCAGGTCTCACAATGCAGGATCTGGGCTGAGCGGCGCAATCCCGTAGCCAACAGCGCTCCTCGGTGCCACTCGGGCGGACCGCGACCCGGTCACTCAAGCGGCAACCTCGGCCTTCTGGTCTACTATCCCTTCAGCCTTCCACCTGCATTGCCGGGTCAGCGGTGTACCGGTGATGTGAACGACAAGATTGGCTGCAGGTCAGCTACAGGACACTTTCCAAGAGGAGCAACGCCATGAACGCCAGCAGGATTCTCGATCAGTTGATGCAGCAGGCCGGCGGCAAATCCGGCGCCGGCGGTGTTGATCTACAGGGGATGTTCGAGGGGCTGTCAAGACAGTACGGCGGTGGCCAGCAGGCCAGTGGCCGGCAGGGAGCCGCCTCCGCAAGCGGTGGATTCGACATGAAGAGCCTGCTCGGCGGTGGCGCCCTGGGGCTGCTGGTGGGCTCGAAGCGTGGGCGCAAGCTGGGTGGCAAGGCACTGAAGTATGGTGCCATCGCCGGGGTCGGGGTGCTCGCCTGGAAGGCCTGGCAGAATTCCCAGGCCGGTTCCCGCGGCAATGAGACAACCAGCACGAACCAGGGCCAACCGGTGGAACAGCTGAGTGGCCAGGCCGTGGAGCAGCGCAGCCTGGAGCTTCTGCAGGCGCTGATCATGGCGGCGCGGGCGGACGGGCATGTCGACGAGCGGGAGCAAGCGCTGCTCAACGAGCAGATCGACGCCCTGGGTGCCGACCGGGAACTGCATGAGTGGGTCGAGCGGCAGTTCAAGGCGCCGCTGGACGCCGAGGCACTGGCGCGTCAGGCCGACTCCCCCCAGGCGGCCCGGGAGATCTATCTGGTCAGCGTGGCGGTGATCGACGAGCAGAATCCCATGGAGCGGGCTTGGCTCGACCAGCTGGCCAAGGCACTCGACCTGGAACCGGCCCTGGCCGTCGAGCTGGAACGCCAGGCGCTGAAGGCCGGGTGAGCGTGGAGACGATCACTCTCTGACTGGCCGCCGGCTTCGGCCTGGGACGCTCTCCCTCGGCCGCCGGCACGTTCGTTCGGCTCGCTGCAGGGGGGGGCCTTGGGGCCTGGTGGTTGCGGGCCTGCCCCCGGGGGCGGCGGCGTCAGGCGTCTTGATTGCGGGGCGGGAAGGTCACGTCGAAGCCGCGGGCATCGAGGTGAAGAATGCTGTGCGGGCGCCCGCTCTGGTCGAGTTCCACCAGGCCTATACCGGCACCGTTCCAGAGTCGCTCTCCCGCCTTGGCCTGGTCGGGGTCTCTCGGGCTGATCTCCATGGGCCAACGCTTGGTGATCCAGTTGAGTGGTGAACGCGTCGCGTAGAGCCAGCGGTTAGCGCGGTCGAACCAGCCGAGCAGGGTATCGGGGAAGGCGTTCTTCACGCCGCTGGAGGTGATCTGCCAGAGCCAGGGCCCCTCTGGGTGATGGCGGATGCGGATATCGTAAGCGAAGGAGTAGTGCACGTCGCCGGATAGGATCACGTAATGCCCCGGCGTGCGCGTGTGGCGGAAAATGTGGAGCAACACGCTGGCCGCGCCGCGGTGGGCCATCCAGTTCTCGGCGTCCACCAGCAGCGGCTTGCCGGCGAGGGTGAAGAGTTTCTGGATCACCTCGATCAGCTTGACGCCGAACATCGGCGCCGGCGAGACGATGACCACCGAGGGGGCGTCAAGGATGTGCTGCTGAAGCTCCGACAGCGCCTCCCAATCCATCAGCCCGGAAGGGCGCTTCGGGCTGCGTTCACTCCGCCAGCGTCGGGTGCGGGTGTCCAGCATGATCAGCTTCGGCGCCCCGTCGACCTCTACCTCCCAGCCCTGGAAACGCAGCAGGCGCCCGATGACGGCATCCTGCTCTTCGGTGGGCAACCAACCATCGGTGTTCGCCGCGTTCTCCAGCAGATCGGCGGCCTCGTCCACCGGTCCGGCCAGGCGGTCCGGGTCGTTGCCCCAGCCCTGGCAGAGCAGGTAGGCGAGGAGGGCGTTGCCGATGATACGCCGCGAGAAGGGATGGCCGTAGGCGGTGAGCTCCCAGTCCGCCGTGAGGTTCCAGTCATCAGTGATGTCGTGGTCGTCGAAGATCATCAGCGAAGGAATGTGGGCCATCAGACGTGCGCAGGCTGGCAGCCCTTCGACGAAGCGCTCGATGATCGCCTGCTCACGGCGAAACAGCGCCGCTTTTTCCTCGGCCAGCGGCGGCTCGGCCATCTCCACCAGCCGCCAGGGCACCGGCGACCAAACCAGCAGGTACATGGCAATGACCTCGGCGAAGGTCATCAGGTGGTTGTGGGCGTTGGCCGAGGTGAAGACCGGCTTGCGCACGCCGCCGAAAAAGCGCTCGCGCAGGTCGGCGCTGCTCTCTATGTCCGGCAACAGCGCCTCGCGCCGGTAGTAGGTGGCAGAGGCCTTGTAGAGGGCCTGGCTGTCGTCCACCGTGGCGCCCTCCAGGGTCTCGTCGAAGAGCCCCAGGCAGTGGATCAGCGCGTGGATGGCCACCAGCATGGGGCCGGCGACGTCGTCGGCATAGACCTGGTCGCCGGTCATCAACAGCCAGGCGGGCCAGGCCTCGGGTGTCTCGCGCCGCTCGGCCAGCCAGGCATCGGCGCGCACCAGGCCATCCGGGCCGTCATGGTGCGGGCGTCGGCAGGAACCGTGGAGAAGCCGGCGATGGTTGCCGGCGAGCACGAAGCAGGGATGCGCCGCCCCCTCGTGCAACAGGTGGGGCGCCCAGTCGGCGATGCCGATCGTCCCCTGGTCCACGGCGATCTTCAGGTCGTAGTCGATGCGCACGCCGTGGGGCAACGGCGTGTCGAGGGGCACGTCGATCAGGTACAGCCAGGCATGGCGGCCCAGCGGCACGCGCCTAAGGCGGCGGTCGTTCAGGGTCAGACGGCGCGGGGGGTGTCCCGCCGGGTGAAGCATCAGCTCGAGCTTTAGGGGGCGCGAGGCCACCAGCCAGATCACGAGGCGCAACGGGGCAATTCGTCGCAGCACTGGCCCGGCGAGAACGTCGGGAAGCGTGTCGGCGGCGGTGTCGGGAGACATCATTGTCGACCTTCGGCATCCATGGATGGGCGGGCCGGTCGCAGCGGCCAAACCGCCATGGTAACGAAGACTGCGGTGGCGGGTGGAGGCCCCGGATGCCGACATATCTGTGTATAGGCAGTATAAATCGCCGTTTCGTCCGTCAGCACCCGCAGCACCCCTCCCCGCGTTTGTCGGCGCCTGCGCTTGGTCGTCGATCTTACTCGCGAATTGCCTCTGGAATGAGTCGGGTTGACATGCCGGCTGCAAGCAGTGGCTGGAAGCGCTGGCCGCCTTCGAGGCCTCGCCGCAGGGCCACGCGCCCAACCGCACCGGCGAGGACAACGCCAACACGCACAGGAAGCGACAGACCATGGGCACAGAGGCCGTCGGCGTAACGCCGGCGGCACCAGCCTGGTCCATCGTGCTCGATATTTCACCGGGGAACAGGCCCCAGAGCCCGCCGGCGAGCCGGGCGCGGCCGGGCGGACGATGCCGAGCACCTGCCCCACGACGGCAGACCAGCTCGCGAACAGGACACTAGCAGGACTCGCCGCCGCGCAAGTGGATGGACCGCAATGGCGCCAGCAGGACTTCCGCCCCGAACAGGGTGCTCCCGTCGGAGAGTATCCCGAGGCATCGGTGCCGCTGCTGCACGAGTTTGGCGCCGCGCAGCCCCTCGGCCTGGGCGACTTCGACCGGATCATCGACAAGAATATGGAGCATGTCGTTGCTTCGCAGTCGGCGCGCGCGGCCCTGATCCACGCTGATATGGTGCGCCGCGTATACCATGGGGTCGGTGTAGAAGTCATGCCCGACAGCGTCCGCGCGTTCCAGCAGGGCGCACGAGATCAGCGAGGCGGGCACCATGTCGGGGAAGTTGATTCGACGCTCGATCTCGTCGAAATACCAGTTCTGATCCGCCAGCGAAGCCGAAATCAGGTTTTTCGCATTCCCGTTCATAAGGTACTTGCGCTTCAGGAAGAAACCCGTGCCGGGGATGGTCGAGCGGTCCTTGGCGGCCCGAATATCCGCCGGCATGACACCCAGCAGGGCAAGGCCCTGTTCGGCGACCGCGCACTGGGGCGTGTCACTGTCGCGGACGTTACCGAGGAGGATAAGGCCCTCGCGTTTGCGCACCGTGATGCGGTTGCTCAGCAAGGGCCGTCCATTTCGGTCGGTAGTGCGCCGCGCCGGGTGAACCCGGGGTGAAAAAGGCTCACCGGGGTGAAGCACGTCAGCGAAGGTGAACTGGTAGTTGCGGAAGCCGGTGCCGGGGGCCTCCAGACCATCCTGGTCGCGTTGGATGCTGACCAGGTACTCCATCAGGCACTCGAGCTGAAAGCCCAGAGCGATGGGGCCGCCAAAGGGATTGCCCTGAATGCGGCTCCATTTGCTGCTATCGTGGAACGGGTTGAAGTCATCGCTGGCGTTGCGAGCGACGTCGATGTGAATCCGCTCGAAAATCAGCTCGGAAGCTTCCTCGTTTACCTCCGCGAGGCGTGCAGGCATAGTCCCTCACAAGTTGTTTTCGCTCGTTGGTCGGGCGCTGCGATCAGTATAACGACCCGTGTACTGTATGGGAGGGCGCCGCCGACGTTACACAACCGGCCAGCGCTCCTTTGGCCAGAACGCGTATCGCGGCACAGGTCATCCTAGAGATTCCCCGGTAGCGTGTCCTCAGGCACGGCAGCGCGGGTCGAATCGACTTCGGTGTTCCCCTGCCGTCTTTGTTCACTTACGGCGGGCTGCCCCCCTACCCTGACCTGGAAGACGACCTGCTCGATGCCGTGGTCCTGGCAACCGCTTGGCTGGGCGCATTTTTACGCCCCCGCCGCAGCCGGACTGCTATGCTGGAAGTGGTTCGATCCAGCACCGAAGGTCCCCTCCATGTCACCCCTGACCTGAACAGGACTGCCCATGGCCACCATTCGATTCCCGGCGCGCAACGGCCTGCAACTCACCGGCACCTTGGAGCTGCCTGCAGGTGGCTCCTGGCAGGCAACGGCGGTATTTGCCCATTGCTTTACCTGCTCGCGCAACATCAAAGCAGCCCGGAACGTCACCCGCGCGCTGGCCCGATCCGGCTTCGCGGTGCTGCGCTTCGACTTCACGGGGCTGGGCGAGAGCGAAGGCGATTTCGCCGATACCACGTTCTCCAGCAACCTCGACGATCTGGAAGATGCCGCCGCCTGGCTGACGGAGCACCTGGCCGCGCCCCAGCTCCTGGTGGGCCACTCGCTGGGCGGTACCGCCGTACTCGCCGTCGCCGAACGTCTGCAGAGCGTGCGCGCGGTTGCCACACTGGGCGCCCCCTCGCGCCCGGATCACGTCCTCAAGCAGCTCGGCGAAGACCGCGAGCGCATCGAGGAAACGGGTAGTGCCGAGGTCGAACTCGCCGGGCGGACGTTTCGAATCCGGCGCGACTTCATCGAAGACGCGCGCAACCATGACCTGGCGGAGCGCCTGCGACGCCTGCGACGCGCACTGCTGGTCATGCACGCACCCAACGACCGAATCGTCTCCGTCGATCAGGCCCAGGCCATTTTCGCCGCGGCAT
Organism: Aquisalimonas sp.; assembly: GCF_007120195.1. Lineage (GTDB taxonomy): Bacteria > Pseudomonadota > Gammaproteobacteria > Nitrococcales > Aquisalimonadaceae > Aquisalimonas. The sequence continues at coordinate 25,980 of NZ_SKOG01000278.1, read as the reverse complement.
TGCACCCGAAGAGCTTTATCAGCCTCGATAATGCCGATCATCTGCTCTCAAGCGCCGAGGACTCGGAGTACGCCGGTGGCGTGATGGCGGCCTGGGCGTCCCGGTTCTTGCAGTTTCAGCGACCGGAGCCGGCCGACGGCGCACTGGTGCGGGGGCGCACGGAGGACCGGTTTCTGTGCAGCGTGCAAACGGGTCGGCACGGGCTCACAGCGGATGAGCCGCAAGCCCATGGCGGCACGGACATGGGCCCTGATCCGTATCAGTACCTCGCTTCTGCCCTGGGCGCCTGCACCGTGATGACCTTGAACATGTATGCCCGCCAGAAAAAGCTGCCGGTTGACAGAGTGACCTGCGGGGTGACGCACCGCAAAGTGCACGCGAGGGACTGCGAAGACTGCGAAACCCGCGAGGGCAGACTGGACGAGCTGACGCGCTCCATTTCGATCGAAGGTGACCTAAGCGAAGAACAGCGGCAGCGGATGCTGGAGATTGCGGATCGCTGCCCGGTGCACCGCACGCTAGAGGGTGAGATCCGGATTCGCTCGCACCTGTCGATAGACTGACCCCGCAGAGAACGCCGCAGGCGTACCAGCTCGACGACTCTAAACGTAGCGGGAACGGCTGGAGCCCGGCGCACAGCCGACCTCCAGCCATTGCGCCCATGGGTCAGTCGTGGCGTTCCCGAACATAACTGCCTGGCGCATCCTCGATGGGCGGGTGCTTCTTACTGCCCACCTTGCGCGACGGCACTTCGTCACCACCTAGCTCAGCAAGCCAGCGCTGCCAGTCCGGCCACCAGGAGCCTTCATTAAACTCGGACTTCTCCAACCAGTCGTCCGGGCTCGCCGGGATTTGGCCGCTCTCGGGATTGGTCCAGTAGCCGTACTTGTTCTTTGACGGCGGATTCACGATGCCGGCGATATGGCCGGACATGCCTAAAGTGAACTTGACGTTACTGGACAGTAGCTTCGCCCCCTCATAGGTCGCAAGCCAGGGGGCAATATGGTCTTCCTTGGTGGAAATGTAATAGGCCGGCGCTGCGATCTTGGAGAGATCGATGGGCACGCCATTGAGGGTAATACCGCCGGGCTCCCGCAAACGGTTTTTGAGATACATGTTGCGGAGGTAGAACGAGTGCATGCGCGCAGGCATGTTGGTGGAATCCTGGTTCCAGTACAGTAGATCGAACGGGAACGGGTCCTCGCCGTGCAGGTAGTTGTTGACGAAAAACGACCAGATCAGGTCGTTATCCCGCAGCATGTTCATGGCCGTCGCCATCTGGCTGCCCTTGAGCACACCGCGCTCGCCCATCTGCTTGTCGAGCACGTCGAGTTGCTCCTCGTCGATGAACAGCTCCAGATCTCCAGGGTTTTCGAAATCCAGCAGCGTGACAAAGAACGTGCCGCTCTGGGGTCGCTTGTCGCCTTTCTCGGCGCAGTAGGCCAGCGTACAGGCAAGCAGCGTTCCACCGAGGCAGTACCCGACCATGTTCATTTCCGATTCGCCGGTAATCTCCTCGACCACATCCAACGCGGTCAGTGGCCCCTCCAGCATGTAGTCGTCGAAGCTCTTCTCGGCGAGTTCCGGCGTCGGATTGCGCCAGGAGATGATGAACACCGTGTGGCCCTGCTCGACCAGCCAGCGAACGACTGAGTTCGCCGGGCGTAGGTCGAGGATATAAAACTTGTTGATCCATGGCGGCGTAATGATGATCGGCCGCTTCGCAACATTTTCTGTGGTTGGTTCGTACTGAATCAACTGCATCAGCTCGTTCTGGTGCACGACCTTGCCGGGAGTCATGGCCACGTCCTTGCCGACCTCGAACGCGTCCGGCTTGGTCATGCGGATCTTGAGTTCACCGTTACCCCGCTCCAGATCCTCTAGCAACTTATTCAAACCATCGAGAAGGTTCTGGCCACCGGTATCGATGGTCTTCTGCAGAACCTCCGGATTCGTGGCGACAAAATTCGACGGCGACATCGCATTGACGAACTGTCGGGTGTAGAAATCCACCTTACGCTTCGTCTTGTCGTCCAAGCCCTCGACGTTCGCCACCGTGTTGTGGACATGATCTGCCGTGAGCAGATAGGACTGCTTGATGAAATCGAAAAGTGGGTTTTCCTCCCACTGGGCGTCCTTGAAACGCTTGTCGCCCGCCCCTGGCTTCACCGACGACTCGGATTGAATTCCCATCATGCGCATGCTGGTGTTCTGCATCAGCGACATGTAGTTCTGCCACAGCTGCATTTGGGCCTGTACCAGGGCCACCGGGTCAGCCATCAGCCGCGCATAGAAATCCTGGAACAGCTGCAGCATGTGGCGGGAATCATCCCCGCTGATCGTCTTCATCGACTCCTGCCGCGAGAGAAAATCCTGGACAAGCTTCTGGCTTTTTCCCGCCACCTCCAGCATGGAATTGGAGAGCTTTTCCGGATCAACCTGCGATGTTGGACCTTGGGACTGACTCATGGAGTTTCCCCTCATTTGCCTAGGCCGGGCTCTGGACGCCCGGTCGTGTATGTCCTGAGCGACGTCACGGGTTCGTGACGGGGCGCCCGATGAAACGTTTGTAGACCCCCTAGCCACTATTAATGGGGACTCGCCCGCCGGCGGCATTTCTGCTCGTCAGCATGATTGGCGCAATACGCAGCCGCCATTGTACCCGGGTGGCGATCATTCCTCGCGAAAGAAATCCCACACACGCACCGGCTGCTTCCCCTCCCCTTGCCAGTTCGCCCGGGGCTGCAGTGTCTTGAAGGCCTCGTGAATGCCCTTGTCATCTACTGCGCGCTCTACGGCAAGCAGTGTGTTGTCTTCCTGCTCGCAGAGGCTGGCCGCATACTCTGCTTCCTCTCGGGCCACCGGTAGCGCTGCCTCCAACGAGGGTGCGCCATACTTACTAACAAAATGGTGGGCCAGCGCTTCGATCACACTCTTATACTCACCTTCCTCAATTTCAACGACCACCACGACAGTGGCCCAGCCAAAGCTGCGCACCCCGAGGAAGCCATGGCGAAACGCCTGTCTTTCCTTGCCGGCAAACGTCGCTGGATCCCGATCCGAGAACGTAAAAGCGAAACTCCCCGGAACCGCCGGCTCGCCGACCTGCGCCGCCCGCTCGTAGACGTGCTCGTCCGTGTCGTCTAGACGTGCTACGCGCATGAACTTCATTGCACTCATCATACCTCACGAACGACGAACGGCAGACGTCCCCACGGGGGGGCGCCTGCCGTCACCGGGCAGACTTCACGTTCTGCAGGTCAAGTGCCTCGCTCGCCCGCAGGGGTCGAACCAGGTGCGGGGCCTTGTTGCTGCCGGCCGTGTAGTTCCTCTTCGGAAACGGGTTTTTCACCCGCAGCGACCACATCCTCATACCACAGGTCATGGTGCTGCTTCGCCCACGCGACATCGACGCGGCCGCGCGTCATGCCTTCCAGCGCCCCTTCGGTACCAAGGGTGCCGATGTAGGCATGGCCCAGGAACAAACCCATCCACAGAATCGCTGCCGTGGCATGGATGATCAGCGCCCAGGACATGATCTCTCGGGTCTGGAAACCCAGATTCGGGAACAGCGCGATCAACCCGGTGATGATCACCGTCAGCCCCAGGGCAAAGACGCCAACCCAGAACCACACCTTCTCACCGCCGTTCATCTTGCCCGCGGGCGGGTGCTTGTTACCGATAATCCCCCCGCCTTCCTTGAACCATACCCAGTCATGCTTCTTGGGAATGTTGTGACGCGCCCAGAGCACGATCATCACCAATACGCCCACCGAGAACGCTGGTCCGACAAAGTTATGGGCACCGTAGGCGAACTCGGCGTAGCTGGAAAAGGCCTGATGCCCGACAATGGGAATCAGCACCGTTCTCCCGAACAAAAGACTCAACCCAGTGATGGCCAAAATGATGAAGCAGATTGCATTGAACCAGTGCAGGAATCGCTCATACGCCTTCCAACGAACGATGGTCCTGCCGGTACGTCCTCCATCAATTTTTTTCTGGCCGGTCAGCAGGTAGAACGCCGTGATCGCCAGAAAAACCGCCACCAGGAACCACCCACCGACTGTCATTAATGGGCCCTGGCGAATCTGGCGATAATTCTCACCGACATTGGTCATCAACTGATTGGTAACGTAGGGTCCAGTCTGCGTGGTAAAACCACCCTCGCCGCGGCGTCCGTCACGCCACATATCCGAACGGGGGTTGGTCTCCCTTTGCTCCGAGAACTGGCGTTGCGGCTCCCCGGTGGGCTCGCCGACTTGGGCGAACAGATAGCCCGCAGAGGGCAATGCCATGGCCAGGAACACAATCGCCATCATGCTCCAAACCATCGAGCGCCACCGCCGCCTGGCCCGCACCGCTGCGTCGTGGTGCTTGTTCATGTCGACCTCCTCCACAGCTAGCGGTCAGTATGGGCAGCTTGAGCCCGATCCCTCAGGGCGTCGGCTCGCCGCTCGGCGGCTTCTTCTGAGGCCGTTTCGTCGCCTGAGCCCTTGTAGACCCCTGGCTCATAGAGCGTCACGTCGCCACAGCCTGCCAACAACCCCAGGCTGAGCGCGGCAATGGCCGAAAGGGCAATTTTTTTCGGCATCATAGAATGCTCCTCTTCAGCGGTCCCGTTGTTCTGGTCCAGCAAGCCCAGTGGGCCAGGGCCCTGCGCAATGGGCCCCGGCCCTCACCCCGGTCATATGTCGTCGCCGTAGGCTGCCTGCCACCCCCATGTCTGCGGTCGGCCGCCACGGGTCATGACGCGCTTGCGATAGATATCCGCAATCACGTTACCGTCACCCGCAATCAGGGCCTTGGTCGCACACATCTCGGCGCACAACGGCAGCTTGCCTTCCTCGACACGGTTTGTGCCGTACTTGGTGAGCTCCTCCTGGGAATGCACCGGTTCGGGACCACCTGCGCAGAAGGTGCATTTATCCATCTTGCCCCGAACCCCGAACGCGGTTTGTTGCGGGTACTGCGGCGCTCCGAAGGGGCAGGCGTAGAAGCAATAGCCGCAACCGATGCACAGATCCTTATCGTGCAACACGATCCCGTCGGCCGTGGTGTAGAAGCAATCCACGGGACAGACCGCCGCACAGGGTGCGTCCGTACAGTGCATGCAGGCAACAGAGATGGATTTCTCGCCGGGCCTGCCATCGTTCATGACAATCACCCGGCGCCGATTCACGCCCCAGGGCACCTCGTGCTCGTTCTTGCAGGCAGTGACACAGGCCTGGCACTCGATGCACCGCTCGGCGTCACACAGAAACTTCATTCGTGCCATAACGGCATTCTCCTCTCAAATCGTTCTCAGGCCGGCGTCACGCGGCATAGCGTCGTCTTGGTTTCCTGCATCATGGTCACCGAGTCATAGCCGTAGGTCGTCGCCGTATTGTTCGACTCACCACGGACGTAGGGACTGGCTCCCTCAGGATACCGTTCGAGCAAATCCTCGCCCTGGAAGCGTCCACCAAAGTGGAACGGCGTGAACACCGTGCCGCGGCCAACGCGCTCCGTGACCAGGGCCTTAATGCGGATGCGGCCGCCTTCAGGCCCTTCCAGCCACACCATCTGGCCATTACGCACGTCCGCATCGTTGGCATCCGCCGGATTGATCTCCACGAACATGTCCTGCTTGAGCTCAGCGAGCCAGGGGTTGGAACGGGTCTCCTCGCCGCCGCCCTCGTACTCGACCAAGCGGCCACTGGTGTGGATCAGCGGGAAGTCGTCCGAGTAGTCGGTCGCCTGAACGGACGCATAGCGTGTCGGCAGCCGGTAGAACACCTTGCGGTCTTCGTAGGTCGGATAGTCCTCGACCAGATCGTAGCGCGGCGTATAGAGCGGCTCCCGGTGCAAGGGGATCGGGTCCGGGAAGTTCCAGACGTAGGCCCGGGCCTTGGCATTGCCAAACGGATGGCAGCCGCGCTCCATGGCTACCCGGATAATGCCGCCCGAGAGGTCGGTCGTCCAGGATTTGCCGTCGGCCTCGGCCTTTTCCTCCTCGGTGAGGTCATCCCACCAACCCAGCTGCTTCAGGAGTTCCGAATCGAACTCGGGGTAGCCATCCTGGATCTCCGCGCCCTTGGAGTAGGACCCTTCGGCGAGCAGGTTCTCACCCTCGTACTCGGTACCGAAGTTGGCACGGAAGTTACCCCCGCCATCCAGCACATGCTTGCTCGTGTCGTAGAGCACGTGGGTACCGGGGTGTTTGAACTCCGGGGTGCCGTACGTCGGCCACGGCAGACAGTAGATCTCACCATCCACCGGGCCGCCCTCGGCCTTGAGGCTCGCCACGTTGAACGTGCGCTGGTTCTCCATGTGCTCTTTCAGCCGCTCCGGGCTCTGGCCGGTGTAGCCGATGGACCACGTGCCCCTGTTGATCTCCCGCAGGATGCTCTCGGAGGTCGGCTGCTTGTTCACCACCTCGATGTTCTTGAACATCTCGTCGGCGAAGCCAAACTTCTCGGCGAACAGATAGGCGATGTCCTTGTCCGGCTTGTGCTCGTAGAGCGGCTCAATGACCTGGAAGCGCCACTGCAGCGAACGATTGGACGCGGTCACCGAGCCGGCCTGCTCGAACTGGGTTGCCGCAGGCAGCAGATAGGTGTCGTCCGTGCGCTCATGGAGCACGGCGGAGACAGTCGGATAGGGGTCGATGACCACCAGCAGGTCGAGCTTCTCCATCGCCTCCTTCATTTCCGGCAGACGGGTCTGGGAGTTCGGGGCGTGACCCCACATCATCACCGCGCGGATGTTGTCCCTCTGGGCGATGTTTTCCTTGTCTTCCAGCACCCCGTCGATCCAGCGCGAGACGGTAATGCCGCCCGAGTTCATGGGCTTGATCTTGCCATTTTGGCCGTCGTCGTACTCCTCCTGGTCAAAGCGCTCCGCCAGCCATTCGTAGTCGACGTCCCACACCCGGGCCCAGTGCTGCCAGCCACCCTCCGAGAGTGGGTAGTAACCGGGCAGATTGTCCGGGTTGGGGCCCACGTCGGTCGCCCCCTGGACGTTGTCGTGGCCACGGAAGATGTTGGCACCGCCGCCCTCGACGCCGATGTTGCCAAGCGCGAGCTGCAGGCAGTTGTAGGCGCGCACGTAGTTGTTGCCGATGGTGTGCTGGGTGCCGCCCATGCACCAGACGAACGTCCCCGGACGGTTCTCGGCCATGATCCTGGCCACCTCGTAGACCGCCTCTTCGGAGGCACCGGTGACACGCTCGACTTCATCGGGTGTCCACTTCTTCACCTCTTCCCGGACGCGATCCATGCCGAAGACACGCTGCTCAAGGTACTCCTTGTCTTCCCACTCGTTCTCGAAGATGTGGTAGAGCATGCCGAAGATCAGTGCCACGTCCGTGCCCGAGCGGAACCGGACGTAGGTGTCGGCGTGCGCGGCGGTGCGCGTGAAGCGGGGGTCCATGACCACCATGTGCGACCCGTTCTCCTTCGCGCGCAGAATCATCTGCATCGCCACTGGATGGGCCTCGGCGGCGTTGGAGCCGCACATGACGATGCATTTGGACTTGAGAATGTCGTTGTAGGAGTTGGTCTGCGCGCCATATCCCCAGGTGTTCGCCACACCGGCCACAGTGGTGGAGTGGCAGATACGCGCCTGGTGGTCACAGTTGTTGGACCCCCAGAATGCCGCCAGCTTGCGCTGCAGATAGGCGCCCTCGTTGTTTGCCTTCGAGGAGCCGGCAAACCACAGCGAGTCCGGGCCGGATTCATCGCGAATATGCAGGATCTTGTCACCGATCTCGTCGATGGCCTGCTCCCAGCTGATGCGCTCCCAGCGCCCCCCGACTTTCTTCATCGGGTACTTGACCCGGCGCGTGCTGTGGCCGTGGTTGCGCAGCGCTGCGCCCTTGGCACAGTGGGCCCCAAGGTTAATGGGGCTATCCAGCGCGGGCTCCTGGCCAACCCAAATGCCGTTTTGCACTTCGGCGATGGTGCTGCAGCCAACCGAACAATGGCCGCAGACCGTCAATACCTCTCTAATCTCCTGGTCCGGATCGATGCGGCGCGCGGCCTTCGCCTTTTTCATCATGGACGTCGGCAGCATCCCCGCGACGGCGGCACCACCGACGGCCAACCCCGACCCCTGCAGAAAGGCTCGTCGAGTCAGCGCCTTGCCGAGTAGCCCCGGAGCCGCGGCACCGGCCCCCGCAGCCTTTTTCTTGGTCAGTTTCATGATCTTACTCCTCCATTCGAGGCGATTTCATGGCGGTCACAGGACGTGCGCACGACTCAGAAATCCGCCCTCGCATAGTAATCGCGAATATGCTTGGTTTCGTGGTAACCCTTCTTGCCGTGGTGCGGCTCGTCCTCGGCCTGATCGCGAGGATTTTGCGCAAGCACACCCCCTGCGCCCGCCGTCAACGCCACGGCGCCGCCCGAGGCCACCACTGTCTTCAGAAACCGCCGCCGCGAAGGACGGGTGTTATCAGTGTCTGGCGTGCTCATAATCTGTCTCCTCCTGCTAAAGACGCGTCGAGTCGTTCGACTGTCCTGTTCGTCACGCTCACCCGCCTGACACCCGGTCGGTGTCAGGCGAGCATGGAAAAGTAATCCTGCTCCAGGGCCACGAAGGCAACGCCAACCCGCCCCACGGCTGTGTAGAACTCGGCATTCTCAGCGTGCTCCAGATCGTGGAAGAACTGCCCCATCCAGGGCTCCACATGCTTTTGGAAGATCTCCCGCTGCCACTCGAAGGAGACATCCGGGTCGCTGATCACCAACGCCATGACGTCGCAGATCGCAGCGGCATGATCCTCCGGCTCACTGTTACCCTCCAGACGTTCCACGCCCAATTGCTGTAAATCCTGGCGCAGCACCACCAGTGGACGCTCCATGAGCGAACCGGTCAAATACCACGAGGCGTATGGCGTGAGTTCACCGCCTCCTACCCCTATGAATAGCTCATGAAATTCACGCTTCAAAAGTTCCAGGTCGGCCTGCTCGGCACCCGCACGGAGCTCTCGCCAGGCAGCTGCCAGCGCGTCGGCATCGCGTCCCTGTTCGATGCCGGGGATCTGGCGCAGCAACCCCAACACCGTCTCGTCGGGTGAGGTCGCAAGCAGCCGACCCAGCAGTGTCCAGGTACCGGCCCGGAATTCATCTTCCCGCGTGGCAGCGTGTGAGGTGGAGGCCGATTCGTGTTTCGTACCCATAAGCCGTCTACTCATGTTCCCGTGTTGCCCGAGCGCTGCTCGGATTCGAACATGTCCTTCACGCGACAGTCACCGCACATCTTCAACCGCCGCATACTCGCTTCCGATTGAAACATATGGTGACCCTCGAGGCGCTGGGTCATCCGCTCAATGACGCTGGGTGTAGCGAAGGGCGTACCGCAGCTAATGCACTCAAAGGGCTCTTCCTCGTTCAGGACGCGGGCCTGACGGCGCTGCTCCCAATCGAACAGGTAGCGCGATTCCAGAGTGATGGCCGCTTCCGGACAGGCGCTCTGGCACAGTCCGCACTGAACACAGAGGTCTTCAGTGAAATTCAGCTGCGGCCGATCACCTGCGTCGGTCAATGCCCGCGTGGGGCAGACCTGCGGGCAGGCCATGCACAGCGTGCATTTGTCGACGTCAACGAGAACCTGACCGAACGGTGCCCCGGCTGGCATGGCCGTCAACTGCGGACGTGCGATCGCCTGACCGTACAGGTGGTCGATCGCCAGCCGCAGCGTGCCGCGCTTCTCGTTGAAGGTCTCGAAGGTTGCCGGGCTCACGGGCTGCCAATCGCTCATGGCCGAGAGCATTGACACCGGGCTCTCCTGGCGCGGTGATAGGGCGATGCGCTCCCCACCGAGGTTCAGGGCATCAAGCAGGCTGCGCGTGTAGCCGAGCTGACGCTGCACCTCCAAGCGCACCGTGGGCGGCACCGCTGGTGTGTCCAGCAAGGTGATGCCCGAGGCCCCATAGGCGAGCGCGGTCAACCAGAGATCCATGCCCACGGAGCCGATCTCGGCGACTCGCACGGGAATCACGGGCTCGGGCAAAGCCGGCGCGATCGCCCGCAGCCGCTCGGCCCCTGCCTCGTCATCGTGGAACAGCAGCACCGGGTGCGTGCCGCCGGCCTCGCGGAACGCCTGCAGCATGGCCCGAACCCGGGCGGCGAGGTCCTTGGGGCCCGGGTAGGCATAAATTATCGCACCGGTGGGACAGGCCGTGGCACAGGTCCCGCCGCCCTGACACAGATAGGGGTCAACCTGGATGATCTCACCCGCCGAGGCAATGGCATCCGCCGGGCAGGCGTCGAGGCAACGCGTGCAACCGGTGAGCCCGCTGTCGCCATGGGCACAAATGTCAGGGCTGTAATTGAAGAACTTGGGTTTCTCGAACTCCCCGGTCATCTCGGGGATCTCGACCAACGCGCGCTCCAGCGCATCCCCATCGCCGGCGGGCGCGTAATACCCGAACGGCGGCAGATCCATCTGCAGGGAGGGCTCGCGGCGCAGATCCAGCACAAGATCAAACCAGGGGTGGTCGGTGCCGTTCAGATCCGCCGCACGCAGGCTTTCACCGCGGGGTGTCTGCAGCGCCATATCAAAATGACCAAGGTGCCCCTCCACACTCGCCGGCTCTCCGTAAAGGACGGTCACGCGCTGCTGGTCCGCACGCGCCGCAGCCGCCTCGTCAGGCAGCTCACCCTCGTGAGCGCGAGTGGCGAGTATGGTGCATGTCAGCTGCTCTCGCAGACGCGCCGCACACTCGAGGGCATCGAGTTCCGGCCCAATCAGCAGCAAGTGGCCGGCGGAGCGATAACCCACCAGTGAGGTGGCCGCGACCTCCACGACCGCTCCCGCCTGCAGGGCAGCATCTCGCGCTGCTCCGGAAGCCGGCAGTGCCATGTCTGCGTAGACATTCAAATAATCAGTCATCAAACCTCATGATTCGGTTACTCGTCAGGGTCACCGGTCTGGCCGCCGTCCCGAGGCGCCCCGGCTCGCCGCGATTGGGCCACTGTCTGCTCCTCCGATTGCGGGGATCCCTGCCTATCGGCGGCTTCAGCGGTGGTCTCGGACTCGCCCTGAGCTTCGTCCATGGCGGCGAGCTTCTGCCGCGCCCGTTCGGCCTCCCGGGTGATGGCGCGCTTCCAGTCATGAGGGACGACATCGCCGATGGGCTGCCACGTGGTGTAGTCCCCGGCGTACTCGGCGCACAGGGAGACCTTGTTGAACTTGGGCATATGAAACAACTTGCGTAACGCCTGCCTGCGCAACGTGGGGCTGATGTTGCGCGCCAGAAACATACTGACGTCAGAATCCTGGGAGAGGGATTCCACATCGGGCATGTCGGCGTCCGTCAATTCATCAAAGGGCTTGCCGGTGCGGGCATCGATACGTACCGGTGCCTCCTCTCGTTGCGGCTGCGCATCAGTCTGTTCGCCGGGCAGGTCTGGATCGCTCAGGCCTTCGGGTTCATCGGGCAACAGCTCACCCTGCCGCCTCCCCGCCTTTCGACGCGACCAACGCTCAAAGAAGCCCGACTCAACGGTTTGGCGCTCATGCTCCGTCAAGACTCGCCCTCCTGTTCCGCCTGGTCACCAACCTCTGCGTCATACACCGCTTTGCTGCGTTTCTTTCCGCGCCCCTTGCCCCCCTTCCTGCGCGGTTCGTAGTGATTCAGTACGAAGGCTTCCACCCACCGGTAGACTTCCGGGGGCATCGCCGTACGCTTGACCGTCTCATCAGAGCGACGTGATTCCGTGGCGTCCAGGTCCTGTGCTTCATCCAGACTGACAGTCACGCGCTCTGGCGTGAAACCACCCTCTTGCAGGCGGCCGATGACAAACACCGCGGGCACATCGCCGCGAATATTCAGGTAGTAGTCCTCGGCCAGCGGGCGGCGCAACCGGAGGGTGAATCCGGACCACAAATACAGGCTTGCCTCGTCGTCTGAGCGAATACAGGTGCAGTGGCGGGACTCGCTGGCAAACCTCCGCCCCACGACAACGCCGTTGACCTCGGATCGCCCGGCCGCCGTGTGCGCGATGATCACCGCTGCCGGGAGCACAGCGTCCTCGCTCCAACCTGCGGGCCGATTGCCGTCAGTCACATCCTGCACGCCTTTCCTCCACATGACCCATACGCCCCGGCAAAACCTGTAGCAAGACCGGTGCCACTCAGAAAAATTATGGCACAAAGTGGCAGATCCGACAGATAGGTGGCAGTTTCATGCCGTCGACAACGATCCGTTCAACCCGCCGCATCGCAGCCGTCAACTCGCCTCTTGGCGTTGAGACAAAAAATAATACCCTTTTCGTTCAGTTAGTTATGAAACTGCATAAAGCCATGAACGGGGAATCACTGGCAGCCAGACCAAAAGTGCCTCTCCCCCATCACGCCGCCTGGTTTGACACGATCGCCGCAGCGGTCAGGCGACAAGCTCCGACATCCATCTGCCACCTGAAGCGGGTCACATTGCACCATGCGGCGGTGCAGCAGTGCATCGTTTCATCACACCGACGCGAGCCGTCTCCCACGGATGCGGCGTGCAGAAACCAAGCCGTGCAGCGACTAACGCCGACACGATACTTCGGTGACAGCCTCGGGTGCCGCCAAGCCAATGACCGGCGCTTGCCGTCAGTCTGAATTCAAGTCGAGTTCACCACTGATCGTATGACGCAGGTCCAGTCCATCGACCTCCAGGGTCATTCGCACGGTGAGGGTCTCATTGCCGCCGAGCTTGCCACTCTCGAGGGCCGCGCCAAGCGCACGCTCAATCTCCTGCTGCGAGGTCACCCCAAACTGCTTGAGGCATTTGCGAATCTGCATATTCAGGGCATCATCACTCATGGCACACCTGTCTTGGGTAAACGAACAGAGCAACCCACTAATGGGTTTCCCGGGTATCATGACTGATAAAGACACAGCGTTCCAAAATGAGCCCTCCTGCCGGAGTGATCATGATCCACGCTCCCTCCCCGTAGAAGCCGCGTGGGAGCGCATACGCACGGTCATCGAGCCGGTGCACGGTACGGAACGGGTGACTGTGCGCCAGGCACTGGGGCGCGTCCTCGCCGCACCGGTCCAGTCCAGCATCAACGTCCCTGCCCAGGACAACGCCGCCATGGACGGCTACGCCCTGCGGGGCGCGGACATTCCCGCGGCGGGAACGCAAACACTTGCCTGTGTCGGAACCGTGCTCGCGGGGGCTTCCTTTACCCGGGCGATGCAGCCGGGGGAATGTGTGCGAATCATGACCGGCGCTCCGATTCCGCCCGGCGCCGACACGGTCGTCATGCAGGAAAACGTTCAATGCGCGGGTAGGCAGATCACGATTCAAGCCGCGGAGACGCCAGGTCAGAATGTGCGTCCCGCGGGGGAGGATCTGTTGCAGGGGGATACCGTCCTCATGGCCGGACAACGCGTCGGTCCGGCAGAGCTGGGCATGCTCGGCAGCCTCGGACTGGTGGAAGTCCCTGTCTACCGGCGGGTACGGGTGGCCTTCTTCTCCACCGGGGATGAGCTGCGCATCGCGGGCTCGACCCTGGAACCGGGTCAGATCTACGACAGCAACCGCTACACCCTGTTTGCTGCCCTGCAGCGGTTGGGCGTGGAAGCGACGGACATGGGCGTGGTGGCGGATGATCCCCACGTGATGGAACAGGCATTTACCGATGCCGCCTCCTTTGCGGACGCCATTATCACCTCGGGTGGGGTTTCGGTAGGGGAGGCCGATTTCGTCAAGGAGATCATGGGCCGACTTGGCGAGGTGGCCTTCTGGAAGATCGCCATGCGCCCAGGGCGGCCGCTGGCGTTCGGCACCATTGGGCAGGCCCGTTTCTTCGGGCTGCCGGGCAATCCGGTCTCCGTGGTTGCCACCTGGTACCAGATCGTGCAGCCGGCGCTACGACGGCTCATGGGCGAAGACCCGCAACCGCCCATGACATTTCGTGTGCGCACCGCGAATGCCTTGCGCAAGCGCCCGGGACGGACAGAATTCCAGCGCGGGGTGCTCAGCCGCGATGGCGACGGCGAGCTTGTGGTGACGACAACAGGCAGCCAGGGGTCCGGCATTCTGCGCTCGGTCAGCCTGGCCAACTGCTTCATCGTACTACCCCACGACGGCGGCGATGTTGCCGCGGGAAGCCGTGTGGAGGTGCAGCCGTTCGAAGGCGTGATGGGTTAACCCGGCATCCGGGGCAAGACCATTACCCCTGGCCGCAAAACAGCTGGTAGTCCACATACCCCGGAAACACTTGGCCCTCACCGCAGTACGCACAGCCCACGTCTCGCTCAACCTTGAGCTCGTGGAAACGCGCCGCCAGGGCATCGTAGTGCAGCAACCGCCCCACGAGCGGCTCCCCCACGCCAAGTAGCAGTTTGATCGTCTCAACCGACTGCATCAGCCCGATGACACCGGGGAGAATACCGAGCACACCGGCCTCGGCGCACGAGGGAGCGAGTTCAGGCGGCGGTGGCTCCGGGAAGAGACAGCGATAACAGGGCCCTGGGGCGCCCGCACGGCCGGGCCAGAACACCGACAATTGGCCCTCGAAGCGGTAGACGGCACCGTGGACATTGGGAATGCCGAGCTTCACGCAGGCGTCATTCACCAGGTAGCGGGTGGGAAAGTTGTCCGCACCGTCGAGGATCACGTCGTAATCACCGAAGATGTCTTCCACATTCTCGGAGTTGAGGTAACACGCATGCCCTGTGACGGTCACCGCGCTGTTGAGCTGGCGAATCGCCTCCCGCGCGGAAGCGACCTTGGACTCGCCGACGCGCTCTTCACTGTGGATGACCTGCCGCTGCAGGTTGCTGCGATCGACCACGTCATGGTCGACAATACCAATGCGGCCCACGCCGGCGGCGGCCAGGTACAAAGCCGCCGGCGAGCCAAGCCCCCCGGCCCCGACCAGCAACACCTTGCTGTCCATAAGCCGCATTTGCCCCCTCTCACCTACTTCCGGCATAAGCAGGTGGCGGGCGTACCGCGCGCGGGCATCCGCGTCCAGCACCCGGGGCACGGTAAATGGCAGCCCGTCGTCCTTCCAGCGGTTGAACCCGCCGGCGACGGAGTAAACGCGGCTATAGCCCAGCCGGCGTAGATCGCCGCCCGCAAGCAGCGAACGCGACCCACTCGCGCACAAGACAATCACGGGACGATCGAGGTCGGGGATTTCCTCCTCAATGCGCAGCTCCAGGTAACCACGCCCCATGCGCAGCGCCCCCTCCGGGCTCCCCGAGGCGATTTCGTCAGGCTCGCGAACGTCGATAAGCGCCGCCCCGTCAGCCGCCATGGCCTGCGCCTGAAGGGGCTCGAGCTCACCGACTTCCTGACGCAGGCGCTCCAGGTGGCGATCACGGGCCTTACCCGAGCCGCCGGCGACGGCGGGCAGAATGGAGATCACCTGTCCGTCCTCAAGCTCGGTCTGCTGCCCATCCAGGGCCGACATGTTGTGTTCACCCACGAAGATATTGACAAACGCCCGCACGTCCCCCTCGGGCGTCAACAGCCGTTGTCCCAGCCCGGGGTAATCCTCCGCGACACGGGTCAGGAGCTCCGCGAGCGTGCTGGCCTCAAGGCTGAGCTCCGGCGCCCCCCCGGCGTGCGGGCGCAATGGCGTGGGCAAGCGTACGGTCACGACGGGCATCAGCGCAGCGTGTCCTCACAAAAGCGGTTACCATGCAGCCGCCAGCCACGAATCTCCGGGTCGCCCGATGCGGGTAAGCCGACGATGATGTACAGCCACCCCGGCCAGGCTGCGCGGCGGTCTGTCTCCGAGGGTTCCGCACCGCCATCCGGGTGGCTGTGCCAGACGCCGACCACGGCGAGCCCGCGCTGATCAGCGGAGCGTTCCACCTGCATGTACTCCAGCGGATCCAGGGCGTAGCGGCGGACAGGCTGGTGGGCGTGATTGCTCAAACGAACGACCTCCGTGGGACGGTCGTGCTGTCCGAGCAATAGGCCACAGGCCTCTTCGGGCGCCGCTCTGCGCGCGTGTGCAACCAGCGCCCCGCGCAGACCGGAAAGCAGTTGCGTCTCACTCATGGCCTTATGATATCAGTTCAGGATCGCCGCACGCCCCCTTTATCTGGTGCAATGCGTGCCAACGCGCGTCCCGACTCACAACCGAGCGCAACCTGAGGAGTCACATGGGTCCATCCACTCGGCACCGCCACGCCCGCGTTATTCTGCTGGTCGGCACCCAAAAGGGACTGTTCCGCTTGGTTAGCGACACCGAGCGGGACGCATGGCGCATGGAGGGTCCCCTGATCGCCGGCTACGAGGTCCTCCACGCCTGGCTGGACCCGCGCCGGCCTACCCGCGGTTATGCCGCGGCCAATCACCCGATCTGGGGCAGCCACGTCTACCGCAGCGACGATGCCGGCGCGTCCTGGGACTCCCTGCCGGCGCGGCCGAGCCATCCCCCTGGCGAACAGGAATCCGCGTTGCGGGCGATCTGGTTCCTGGCGCCCGGGGCAGCCGACGCGCCGGAGACGGTGTACGCCGGCATTGACCCCGCGGGGCTGTTCGTGACCACCGACGCAGGCGGCTCCTGGGCCGGAGTCCAGGGCATCAATCATCATCCCTCTCGCGACACCTGGGAACCGGCGCGGGGCGGATTTTTCCTGCATTCCATCCATGTCGCTGCGGACAACCCGAACCGGATGTTCGCGGCGGTCTCCGCGGGAGGCGCATTTCGAAGTGATGATGGCGGGCGCTCTTGGACGCCGATCAATGCCGGCGTGCGCGCCGAGCACCTGCCCCAGGCCAGTCCAGAAACCGGCCACAACATCCATCGCCTGGTCGTGCATCCGCGCACGTCCGATCGTCTCTATCGCCAGTGCTATCACGGCGTGTACCACAGCGACGATGCCGGCGACCGCTGGACGGAGATCACCGCCGGCCTGCCGAGCGACTTCGGCTACGCGGCCGTGACCGAGACGGCCGACCCGGACGCGCTCTATGTCATCCCTATCGACAGCAATCACTTGCGTACGACCGTGGACGGGCGGCTGCGCGTCTATCGCACGGCCAACGCCGGGCACAGCTGGCACGCCCTGACCAAGGGGCTGCCCCAGGAGCACGCCTACGTCTCGGTGCTGCGGGATGCCATGGATGTGGATGACCTGCCGGAATGCGGTGTCTATTTCGGCACATCCGGCGGCCACCTCTTCGCAAGCAGCGACCGCGGCCAGCGCTGGAAGCTGCTGGCTGCGTTCCTGCCGCGCATCCTTTCTGTCACGGCAGCGGTGGTCCCCGCGGAGCGAGTGCCATGAGTCGCGACACCCTGTATGAAGCACTGGGCGCCGAACGGGGCATTGTCTGCGCCGTCGGTGCGGGCGGCAAGAAGACCCTGCTCTACCACCTGCTGCAACACCACCCCGGGCGCACCGCCATGACCGCCACGGTGTTCACCTACCAGCCACCGCCGAAACTCGCTGCCGCCGTGGTGGTGGACGAGGAAACCGCCCTGCGCGACCGGGTACCGAGTCACAGCGCCGGGCGCATTCTCTACGCCCAGCCCTGCAGCAAGGTCGGCCGGCTGGCTGGCGTCTCGGCACAGACCCTTGCGGCGATCCACCGTGAGGGCGCCTTCGCACTCACCGTCGTCAAGGCCGACGGCGCCCGCATGCGCCAGATCAAGGCACCCCGCGATGATGAGCCGATAATTCCGGCGTGCGCCGACGTCGCCCTGCTCGTGGGTTCCGTGCAAGCCCTGGCACGGCCGGTCAACGAGCGCATCGCCCATCGCCTCGACCGCGTCCTGGCAATCACGGGCCTGTGCGAGGATCAGCTCCTCACCCCAGCCGACATGGCCCGGCTCTATACCCATCCGCAGGGGATGCTGCGCGGCTGCGCCAATGTCACCCCGGTACCGGTTCTCAACATGGTGGACACGCCCGCCGCCCGCCGCGCCGCCGAGGAGACGGCCCGCCACATCCTCGACGGCGGCGAGCGCTTCGATCGCGTCGTGCTCACAAGCCTGAAACAGCCGGGGCTGCTGGTCGATGTAATCCGCCGCTGAATCGGCGCTTGAATGCAGATGGCTGTCACCAGGTGGCGCCGCTGCACCTCCCGGGGAGGTCGACAACCGCCGCTCCCGCGCTCAATGCAGCCGATCCGGATCCACGTCCAGGGCCTCCAGATGCCGTCTGAGCTTCTGCACCCGTGGCGACATCATCCCCAGCGTGCCCTCCACCGCAGTAATCGTCTGCATCAGCAGCCGCCTGGCCTCATCACGGCGGCCCGTATCGCGGTAGAGTGCCGCAAGCCGGGTGACCGCATTGATGTGATCCATGTTGTCCCGGCCGAGCACCCGCGCCGTACGTTCTACCGCGTCGGAGAGCATCGGCTCCGCGTCGCGAAAGCGTTTCCGGTCCGCGTAAAGTCCCGCCAGTTCACAAAGCGTCATCAGGGTATGCGGGTGCTCCTCGCCCATGAGCCCCCGCCAGGTCTCCAGATTGCGCCGATACAACTGCTCCGCCTCGTCGTAGTGCCCGGTCTCGCGCAGCAAATCCGCAAGATTGTTCACACTGGTGGCCGTGGCCGGGTGATCCTTGCCCACCAGCGCCTCCCAGTTAGCAATCGCCTTGCGGTACAGCGGCTCGGCGTCGTCGTACCGGCCCATGGCGTCCTTGACCCCGGCGAGGTTGTGCAGGCTCGACACCGTATCGACATGCTCCGGGCCAAACAGCGCCTCGCGAACATCCAGCGCGCGCTGAAAGAGCATTTCCGCTGTACGGAAATCTTGCTGCGCATCCATCACCGCGCCCAGATTGTGGGCTGCCGCCGCGGTCGCCGCATGGGTGGGGCCGAAAATCGTCTCCGCAATGCCCAGTGCCCGCTGGTAAAGCGTCTCCGCCTGCTGGTAGTCATGCTCCGCATACACCGCGCCGGCCAGGTTATCCAGGCAGGCCGCCATGGTCGGATGCGTGTTCCCGTACTGGCGCTCGGCGATCTCCAGCGCCCGCCGGAGACAGCGCTTGGCGCCATCGACGTCGTCCATGGCCTTGAGCACGGCGCCCAGGTTCGTGAGGTACGGAATCAGGCCGGCGGCGTGCTCACCCAACGACTGCTCGCGTTCCTGCAGCGCAACACGGTAGAGCTCCTCCGCCGCGGATAGCTCGCCGCGCTCCTCATGCCAGGTTGCCAGTTGATGGCGGCTGGTGCGCGTCTGCGGATGATCCGCACCGAGCGTCTCCAGGCGCAACGCCAGTGCGCGGCGCAATGGTTTTTCGGCTGCGGCAAGCTCGCCGTGCTCCATGAGCCAGCTGCCACGCAGTGACAGCACCCGCGCCTGCAGGCTTGCGCACAGCGGCGCGTCCATCACATCCAGGGCCTGGAAGAAGGGCCCCAGCCCCCCGGTTAAACCCGCCTCGCGGAAAGCGGCGCACAGCTCCACGACGAGCTCCGCGAAGGCGTCCACGGCCATCGCCGCACGCCAGTCCGCCAAGCGCTCGGCATACCACTCCACCAGCGCCTCGTCGAGACCCCAAGCGCGCCACCAGTGCATGAGATCGAGCCGGTCCGGCTGCTGCAATAGTGCCAGAAGTGCCACGGGCTGCCCCAGCATGGTCGCCAGGCGCTCCCAGTGCCTCGCCTCTGTCCACTGCCAGGGGAGTTCGTCCAATTGACGCGGGGCCGATACATGCCCTCCCAGCAGCTCGGCGAGTTCCATGTGGGCCGCTTGGCGGTCAGCCCCATCGGCAACGAGCTGCCGGCGCACGGCGTCCCTGACGCCCGGTCCGGCCAGCTGCAGGCGGCCATCCGCTTCATAGATCGCGCCACTGACCGATCCAAGGTCCGAGTGGCCGGCGGCCGCCAGCTCCGCGTACGTCATCCCCCGGCGACACGCCCACAGCAAGCGCAGCATCGCCGGCGGCACGTCGTCTGGCAGTCGCGCTGTCGCATCAGCATCATCAGCATCACTCAGAAAGTGCAACTGCCAGCCCCGCTGACGCAGCTGCTCTGCCGCGGCTACACCCTTCTTCGCACCCGCCACAAGCCGAACGTTTGGTGGCAAATGATCCGGCAGCCAGTCGAGGGCCTGCGCGGCGTTGGCATCTTCAAGCCCCTCGACACGGTCCAGCACCAGCACGAGGCCCCGCCGCGCCGCGGCCCGGGCCAGCCAGTTCGGCAGCAACTCGCGGCGCGCCTGAGGGTCCGCGGGAATGGGGTCCGGGAGCGCGGCGATCCGCCGCAGCCACAGCAACAAGCGTTCAAGCAACCGCTCCGTTCGCCGACTCTCCGCGGTACAGCCAACAAAGTGCGTGAAACACTCGCTTTCCGGGTGCTTGCTGGCATGCCGACGCGACCAGTGCGCCAACAACGCCGTGGTGTCCGTGCCAATAATGACCAGTGGCCGGTCACGCCGCGCCGCATGGCGATTAAGCCGTCTTATGTCGGCGCGATCCACCGATGCAGCACCCATGGATGCTGCATAGCCTGCGTGGTCCGCCTCCGCAAGAGCCTCAATATCTGGCGCCAACTCCTGCTGGTGCATCAGACTAAAGTTCCCCCGGTTGTGCCGCTCCAGGCGCCTCGAGCCGGGTCAGGCGCGCCTCCAGGGCATCCCTGTCTTCCGGGGTGTTGACGTTCAAGAACGCCTCGGCACAATCCTCGAAATCGGCCTGCGCCACCCGGTGACGGGCGTACCATTGATCGATCTTGCGGCCACCGTCGCGCAGGAATGCCTCCAGGTCGGGAAGCAGCCGACGCGGCAGCAGGGCGAAGACCGGTTGCATCCGCCCCGCGCCCCACGCAACAGCAAGATCGGCGTTGTCAGCATGCACGGCGCTGCTGAGCCGGGCGACCAGATCGGGCGGAACCAGGGGCGAATCGCACGGCACGGTCACAGCCCACGCCGTGGTGCTCGCGGTGAGGCCGGCCGCCATTCCGGCCAGAGGCCCGGCAAACTCGCCGAACGCATCGGGCACCACCGGCCAGCCCCGCTGTTCGTAGGCCACACGGTTGCGATTGGCATTAATCACCAGGGCGCCAGTCTGCGGGGCAAGTCGTTGCGCAACATGATCCACCATGGACTGACCGGCGAGTTCCACCAGCCCCTTGTCCGTGCCGCCCATGCGGGTCGCTCGCCCGCCTGCCAGGATTATCCCCGTGACGCTGTGCAACTGCGGTTGGGTCATCATGCGGTCCTGCCAGCGAGTAACGACCGCATGATAGCAGCCTGTCCGGGGTTTCGCGGCAGCGCTCCATGACCAATCACCGAAGCGCCGCACTGCACAAGAGGTTGAAGATGACAGCGCGAATCGGATGCACTAAATTGGGACAATGGCATGCACTGGGTCATTAAGCACCAAATTGATCGCCAACTGGTCCATTGCGTCGCAATTTACCCCGGATCTACGGCCTGAATCTGCTGCATTTTGGGGTTGGCACCGTGGCGCGCGGACCGGCCTAAAACAAAGGTGCCAGTCGACGCTCTTGGACACAGTTGCCAGAATGAGACAACTTCAACACCCAATGGGGTTCGTGTGTGAATGAATCCGTGAACGAAGTCGTTGCAAACGCGAGCCCGCAGGGGCCGCGCAACCCAGACAGCCAACTGGCGGCGCTGGTCGTTGACGACGCGCTCAATATCAGGGATTTCATGCGCTTCGCGCTCGCACGGCGCTGCTCGTTCGTGGAGGTCGCGGCAAGTATCCACGAAGCGGACGCGCTGCGGCGGCGCTGCCATTTTGACGTACTCATCATCGACATCCGCATGCCGGACCGCTCCGGGCTCGACTGGGCCCGCGCGCTGCGCCACGCCGGCGTGCGAACCCCAATGGTGCTCATGAGCGCCTACCCGGAGGACATCGATTCGCACGAGGCCGCTGACCTGCCTGAGGTCTGCTTCGTATCAAAGCCGTTCTCGCTGGATCAGATTCTGGCGGCAGTGGAGTACTGCCTCGATGCGTCCGCGGCGCCCCTCGAGGCGCTGCCGGCGAAACCGGGGGGCGGGCTGGAGGGAATCGTCAGCCACAGCGAGGCCATGCGCAGCCTGATGGGCTTGATCCGTCGGGTTGCCAGCCGTAACACAACCGTTTTGCTTGAGGGCGAATCCGGTACCGGCAAAGAGGTCGCCGCACGCTGTCTGCACCGTTTCAGCGGCCGGCGCGGCCCCTTTGTGCCGGTCAATTGCGGCTCCATTGCGCCCGAACTACTCGAGAGCGAGCTGTTCGGCCACACCAAGGGGGCATTCACGGGGGCAACACAAGCCCGTGAGGGGTTGTTTGTCCATGCCAGCCGCGGGACGCTGTTTCTCGATGAAATCTGCGAGATGCCGCTCGCCATGCAGTCGAAACTCCTGCGGGTGCTCGAGGAACGGGTGATACGCCCGGTGGGATCGGAACGTGAACGACCGGTCGATGTCCGCATTGTCACGGCCACGAACCGCGACATGGCCGAGGAGGTGGCGCAGAGCCGCTTCCGGGAAGACCTCTATTACCGGCTCAATGTCCTGGGGCTACGTCTGCCGCCCCTGCGCGAACGGCCGTCGGATATTCCGCACCTGGCCCGGCTGTTTGCGGACAACCTCGCCGAGGAGCTGGGCTTGCCGCCATTGCAGTTCACTCGCGCGGATATCGAACGCCTGTCGCAGCACCAGTGGCCGGGCAATGTGCGCGAGCTCAAGAATCTCATCGAACGCGCCATGCTGCTCAACCAAACGCCATCGGAGTGTCTGGGACAGGAGCAACTCGATGCGCCCGGTTTCCTGGGAGCAGAGGGCAGCGAGTTTGGGTTCCCCACGGACATGTCGCTGGAAGAAGTGGAAAGACTCCACATCCGCAAGGTCCTTGGCGCGGCTGGCGGCAACAAGTCCGAGGCGGCGCGCCGCCTTGGGGTCTCGCGGAAGACCCTCGAGCGCAAGGTCAAGGCCTGGAATCAGGCCGAGCAGTAAGGCTCCCGAAACGCTGCCAACACCGGGGAGGGCGTCACAACACGCGGAAACCTGCCGGGGACACGGGGCCGCCTCCACGGGAAGTGCTACAGCTACTCTCCCGTCTCGCCGATCAGGCCCGTGACAACATCTCGGAAGGCGCACCGGCGGCGACTTGCCAGCCAGCCCCGGCTGTTCCGTCAATCAACGGCGTCTCGGGACGTACAGCTCACCGTCGAGGTCGGAGTAGTAGGATGCGACGTCGCGCAGATCCTGCGCGGAGAGATCCGCGACCTGGCCCTGCATCACCGCGTTTTCCCGCGTGCCATCCTGATACTGCTGCAGTGATTTCACGAGGTAGTCCACGTACTGACCGGAGATCTTGGGCCATTCCGGGTTGTCCGCCGTCCCGTCCACCGCGTGACAGGCCACGCACTGAGCCTCGGCGATTTCTTGACCCGCCGCAGGGTCACCCCGGTCAATGGCCAGAAGGGGCCCGGAGACCAACACGGCGAGGCTGCTGAAGGCGGCAAATAGGCTGTGTTTGATCATCTGTCTATCAATTCCTTGAGTCGGAACCGCGGGGATCCGCAGATGCACCCGGCCTCAGCGCTCTTGTGCAAAGAACGCCGCGATATCACGCATTTCCTGCTCGGTGAGGGTTGCGGCCTGCGCGTGCATGGTCGCATGCTCACGCTCACCATCTCGGTAGGCCTTGAGGGAGTTCACAATGTATTCCTCAAACTGCCCACCGATCTTGGGCACACGGTACGAAGGGTACGCGTTGCGTGCCCCTGCCACCGCATGACAGCCCATGCACGTCGCCGCGAGGCGTTCACCCACAGCCGGATCACCTTGTTCGTCGTCCGCATGAACGACTCCCATCGCACCAGAGGCGCCGAGCGTCAGTCCGAGAAACAGGATCTTCAATTTCATGGAATGCTCTCTGTTTTTCTTTCGTGTGACGAGTGGTCGGCGGCGATGTCGTGGCCGCCCTTGGGTGGTACCCCACAATCAACTTTTTATGGTTCCAGGGATTGCAGCAACCGTAAAGGACACCCTGCTGCACTCCTTTAAACTGGCCAAGCACGCCGCCATGCACGCGCCGACAGCGCCTAGCTCAGCCCATCCGCCCGCGTCAAAGGGCGAAAAGCGTAACACTATCGGCTAAATGATAGTCGCGTCCGACTCGGATACCAACCCGAAGCTTCTGCACCGAGCCGTCACCATCCGCCGACCGGCCCGTTAGCGCACCTGAAACCCGGCGGGCGGCTCCTCATCCACCTCCTGCCAATGGACCTCCTCAACACGCGCATTCGGCGGTCCCTGGGCGACCCATTCCCTGAACGACTCCAGGGCCTCGGGGGGGCCGCTGGCCAGGATGCGCACGCGCCCGTCCGGAAGATTCTGCGCATAGCCGCGCAGGCCGAGGCGACGTGCCTCCTCCTGCGTGGTACCACGGAAGAACACGCCCTGCACGCGCCCGGAGACGTGACCAAGGATGCAGATCTCACTCATACCACTTCCTCGCGCTAGGACCAGACAAAACGCGGCCTACCCGCCCGCCACGCGATCCTTCGCCGTCTGCGATGCCACCGGACCGATTTCCCGCCCCCGTTCGAACAGCTCCCGAATCGGCAGATCCAGGATCTCTTCGCTCCGGTGGATGGCTTCACCAAGGGTTCGCGACAACGCCCTGTTCCACGCATCCCGCTCCCGCAGGCGCGGAGGCACATTCGCCAGCACGAACGGATAGCCGCGGTACAGATCGAGCAATGTATACGTCGACGGATCCCGTGCCAGTACCCAGCTGCCCTCTTCGGTGCGGCGGATGACCCGCGTGTGCTCCAAGGCGGCAATTGCGTCTGACAGGGCCGGCTCACTGGCATCGGGCTCGAGCTCCAGCAGCGCCTGTCGCGATAAACCCTGCCCCTCCTGCTGAGCACGCCAGAAATCGCCGGTCACGCGCACGGCCAGTACAAGCGCCAAGCGCGGGTCAGACAGAGACCCCTCACGGCCCCGTCGATAGCCGCTGAGCGCCTTGGTGAATTCAGCACCCAACAACACCACCACCCAGCAAACATAGACCCAGATGAGGAAAATCGGCAATGCCGCCAGCGCGCCGTAAACGGCCTCGTAGGTGGGAACGTTGGTGACGAACGCCGCAAACCCCCGCTGTGCCACCTCAAACAGCAACGCCGCGACCACGGCGCCAGTCACAGCATGCCAAAAGGGTACACGCCGATTCGGCACAGCCGCATACAGAAATGTGAACGCGAGCACGAGAGCGAAGAACGGTGCGATCGCCAGGAGGCGCTGCTCCACTGATGCGCCATCGGCGACATCGGTAAACTCGGCCAGGGCAAAGAGATAAGAGGACAGCACCAAGGAGGTGGCCACGAGAAAGGGACCGACGGTGAGCACTGTCCAGTAGACCATGAAGCTCTGCACCGCCGAGCGCCGCTTGCCGCCCTGCCAGATGCGGTTCATTGCCTTGTCGATGGCTGCCATCATGATGATGGCAGCCACCGCAATCCCCACGAGCCCGACGGCCGTCAGGCCGGCGGCGCGGCTGGCAAACTGCTGCAAGTAATCCTGCACCACCTCACCGAACGCGGGCACGAGGTTTTCGAACAGCCAATCCTGCAACCTGGCGCTGAACCCCTCGAACACCGGGAAGGCCGTCATGATGGAGAAGATCACGGCGAAAAGCGGCACGATGGACAACAGCGTCGTATAGGCAAGCGTCCCTGCACTATCCAGGCACCCATCCTGGAAGAAACGATGGCCCAAGTGCCTGATGAAGCCAATCGTTTCCGTCACTGCGGACTCAAGCGATTGGATCCGTGGATGGCGCTCTCGGAGTTTGGAATGGCCCTCTCGGAGCTTGGCGATGACGTTCATGACTCCTTAGTCTCCATGGGGGCCCGGCACTCGCGGTGTGAAGCGCAGGTATCCCCTTGCTTCCGCACAGTCTGGCAGCACGGGCGAGCGCCGTCATTCCCGCGCCGACAAATAAAATCGGACGCTAGTGTCCTGTCCCGCAAATAACGTTACGATTGTCGCGGCCCTGACGGCCCCTGGCGGCGTTGCGCCTCCTCGCCGTAGTCCCCGCTACGCCTCGTCGGCGCGCCTTGCCAGGAACCGT
>NZ_SKOG01000252.1 GCF_007120195.1 Aquisalimonas sp. | reverse complement strand
CTTCGTCAGCGCCGCCGTCAGCGTCGTCTTACCATGGTCAACGTGACCAATCGTTCCCACGTTGCAGTGCGGCTTCTTACGCTCAAACTTGCTCTTGGACATGGAGATCTCCCGGCCTTTCCTTGTTTCCACGCCAGCAACCGCGGCCGCGGCCCGCCGACGAACACGCTTGGAAGATGGAGCCCATAGGCGGATTTGAACCGCCGACCTCTCCCTTACCAAGGGAGTGCTCTACCGCTGAGCTATATGGGCCTTGCTGAAACTCTCGCGGCCCGCTCAGACGCGGGCCCTCAATTTGGAGCGGGTGATGGGAATCGAACCCACATCATCAGCTTGGAAGGCTGAGGTTCTACCGTTGAACTACACCCGCATGCCTTTCAGGATACGGCGCGATACCAGCCGACCATCCGAAACCCGTCAAACGAACAATAGCCGCGCCTGCAGCCAAGCACCCGACTGACCTGCGCCGGCGCCCAATCCGCCCGGCACATGCTCAACGTGCCAGCGCGCACAGACAGCAGCTCACGCGTGCTCACACCAACCTGCGCCTGCTCACCGGCGCTCGCAGCAGCCTGCACGTGCTCGCCAGCGCTCACAGCAGCCTACACGTGCTCATTGGTGGAGGGGGGAGGATTACTCGGCGCTGCGCGCCTCGCCCTCCGGGCCGTTGCCGCTACGCGGCAACGTTGTGGCTCGCTTCGCGAGCCGCTCGAACCTCTCTCGGTTCGAACCCTCCCCTAGCAGCTTTCGCTCCTTGCCGTGCCAGCGCTCACAGCAGCCTGCACGTGCTCATTGGTGGAGGGGGGAGGATTCGAACCTCCGAAGGCTTTGCCAGCAGATTTACAGTCTGCCCCCTTTGACCGCTCGGGAACCCCTCCGATTTTCGAGCGCGGTACTTTGCGCCAGAAGCGGCTTTGCTGTCAACTGCCCTGTAAGCCCGAGAATCGCGCGGGCAAACGTCAAAGCATAGCCTACCGGGTTGCGCGCCTGCGGCGCCACGTCATCAACGGTGGATTACGCTTGCGCTAATCCACCCTACATTCTTCGATTAGCCGCGGCGGCGGGGCGAGGGTGTAGGGGGCATTAGCCGAAGGCGTAATGCACCGTTAAACAATCCGCGCCTGCGGCGCCACGTCATCAACGGTGGATTACGCTGCGCTAATCCACCCTACATCCTTCGATCAGCCTCGGCGGTGGGGCGAGGGTGTAGGGGGCATTAGCCGAAGGCGTAATGCACCGTCGAACAGATCGCGCCAACGGCGCTCCGACACCGTTGAACCGCTGCATGCGTTGCGGGGGGCGATGGCAGCTGTCCATAATGGCGGCTCGATCGGGCACCAATATATCAGGGGACAGATTTGACCACATCAACCGTTCTAGTCACTGGCGGCGCGGGCTACATTGGGAGCCACGTGGCGCGCCAGCTGGTGCAGCGGCACGAGCGTGTGCTTGTGCTCGACAACCTCTCAACGGGATTCCGGGAGGCCACCGAGGGCTCTGAACTCGTCATCGGCGACACCGGCGACGCCGAGTTGATCAAACGTCTGCTCCGGGATCATGCTGTCGACACGGTGATGCATTTCGCCGCCCACACCGTGGTGCCGGAATCCGTCGCCGACCCCCTCAAGTACTACCGCAACAACACCAATAACAGCCGTATTCTGCTCGAGGCCTGTGTGGCCGAGGGGGTGCGCCGGGTGGTGTTCTCCTCCACCGCCGCGGTGTACGGCGAAGCGGACGGCGACACGGCCAGCGAAGACAGCCCGCTCGCGCCCATCAACCCCTATGGCCGCTCGAAACTCGCCACCGAATGGATGCTCGAGGATCTGGCCACCGCCGGTGAGCTCAACCATGTCAGCCTGCGCTACTTCAACGTCGCCGGCTCATCGATCGATGGCGTGATCGGCCAGTCCACCCCCAAGGCCACGCTGCTGATCAAGGTCGCCGCCGAAGCCGCCGCCGGCGTGCGCGAAGGCATCAACGTCTTCGGCACCGATTACCCCACCCCGGACGGTACGTGCATCCGCGACTATATCCATGTGGAAGACCTGGCCCACGCCCACGTCCTGGCACTGGACCACCTGCGGAATAATGGCACATCTCTCACCCTCAACTGCGGCTACGGCCACGGCTACAGCGTGCTGGAAGTATTGGAGACGGTGAACCGCGTCGCCGGCTCCCCGCTCAACGTCACCTACACCGACCGCCGTCCCGGCGACCCCGCCCGACTCGTGGCCAACGCCGATCGCATCCGTGAGCGCTTGGGTTGGACACCGCAGTACGACGATCTCGAGACCATCGTGCGCACAGCGTTGGAGTGGGAGCGAAACAAGAGATATTGAGTTCTTGATGGGTAGGTGGTGGATCACACCCCTCCAGCCTACCGGGCAATCGCGGCCGTCGCCCCGGGCGACACCCTAATAGTCGTGTACCATTGCCAATGGAAGGCTGGCGTTCGCTGGACGGCCCTGAGCTATGAATGTGGATCCAAGCCTGTTGCCGGCCTTTGTGGTCTGGCTGTCCTGGCCGTTTTACATCGCAGCACTGGTGCCGGCGCTGCGTGCGGCTCCGTGGCCAGTACTCAAGGCGAACCGGCTTGAATCCCTGTTCATTGGCGGCATCGCCTGCGTCGCGATTTCCTGGTCCATGAACGCAGGCATTCATCCGGGCCTTGAACTGCATTTGCTCGGTGCGACCGCGCTCACACTGATCTTTGGCCTGTCATTCGCCATTGTCGCCGCCAGTGCTGCCCTCGCGGCCGTGAGCTCGATTGGCGTCTACGACTGGCAAGCGTTTGCGATGAACGGCCTGTTGCTGGCTGTGCTGCCGGCACTGATCACGCACTGGATTGGCTTGCAGGCCTACAAGCGCCTCCCCCACAACTTCTTCGTCTACATTTTTGTCGTCGCGTTCCTGGGAGCCATGCTCGCCGTCGGCGTGGTGATACTGGTATCAGGGGTATTGCTTCTCGCGCTGGACGCCTATCCCGCAGCGATCGTCCTCTACGATTATCTCGCCATCATGCCCCTGATCATGTTCCCGGAGGGCTTTTTGACGGGAATGATCATCACGATTCTGGTGGTGCTACGGCCGCAATGGGTGCGGACATTTGATGACCGCGACTATATCCATGGCAAGTAATTGCCACAACCCGTGGCTGCATGTTGGCGCGATCGGGGGTCGATACGGTGGATTACGCTTCGCTAATCCACCCTACAAGAGCCATGCCATCAATCTGGCACGACGCCGAACGAAGGACATAGGGCGGGTTAGCGAAGCGTAACCCGCCGTCAATAACACAGCGCCGCAGGCGCGCGCCTCATGCTACACCTGCGACTCCAAGCCGAGCACCCGCCTCTCCTCGCGGCGCCGCAAACGAACATCCCGCCACACGGCCACCGCCAGCAGCAGGAACCCGAGAAGTTCGATCAGCATGTTGTACTGGACGAACATCACGAAACCGATGACCGCGACACCGGCACCGCCCAGGAGCCCCGGCCCGTACGCCCCGTGGTACTTCATGCCCGGGAGGACCGCCCCGAGCGTCAGCGCCGCGAACAGAAAAATCGCCCCTGCCCAGAGCGTCTCGTCAAAGGCGAGGCCCATCCCCAGTACCGCCAGTAACCCCAGCGCCGCCATGCCGCCGTAGCAGGCCAGAATGGCCATGCCCAGCCCGGCAACACCCATGACCCCCCGGCGCCACATCGAGGCAGCCACCCGCCGCGGGCTCATGCGCCGCAGCCACTGCACGGCCCGGCTCGGCGCCTCGGCGCCTCGGCGCATGGACACTTCCACGGAACGCGCGCCGAAGCTGGCGGCGACCTCCCGGGTCTGGCGGCTCGGGCTATGGGAGAAGTAATCGATGGTGCGCACGAGGCGAACGTCTTCGAAGCCGGCGTCACGGAACATCGCCAGAAAGTCTTCGTCCACGGTTGCGCCGACCACGCACTCCACCCACAGTCGCGGATCGGTGTGGCAATCCACACTCACAGGCCGGTCAATCACCACATCGGCAATCTGCAGCCGCCCGCCCGGGCGCAGCACGCGAAACATCTCAGCCACGGCCCGGCGCTTGCCAGGCACCAGATTGAGAGCACCGTTGCTGGTGATGCTATCCACACTACCCGTGGCCAGAGGCAGCCGCTCCGCCGAGGCCTGCAGCACGCTGAGATTATCCGTACCAACCTCGCCGGCCGTCTGCTGGAGCTTGCCCGTCATGGCCGGCGTCAGATCCAGCCCGATGACGTGGCCACCGGGCCCGACGATTCTTGCGGCAATCAGGGCATCAACCCCCGCGCCGGCACCGATATCGAGCGTCGTATCACCGGGCTTGATCGCATCGCCATGGAAGGGGTAGCCCACACCGGCAAAGGACTCGAGCACCGCCT
>NZ_SKOG01000042.1 GCF_007120195.1 Aquisalimonas sp. | reverse complement strand
GGTGCACGCTCGCTTCCGGACAGCGCAGAAAGGCCGTTCCCAGCATGGCCGCGCTGGCCCCGAGCGTGAGCGCGGCGGCGACGCCTCGACCGTCTCCCATGCCCCCGGCTGCGATGATCGGGATGTCCAGCCGGTCGGCAAGGCGCGGTACCAGGGACATGAGTCCCACCGAATGCCGCTCGCCCGCTGCGGGGTCAAACGAGCCCCGATGCCCGCCTGCCTCGACCCCCTGGGCAATAATTGCATCGGCGCCGGCGGCCTGGGCCTGTTTCGCTTCGGCAAGCGTCGTGGCGGTCGCAAACCAGCGCCCGCCCTGTTGTTTGAGTCGCGCGACAAAGGCCGGGGGGTACAACCCCATGATCGAGGACACCACCGGTGGCTTGACGTCCAGGAAGGCCTCGCACTGCGCATTGAAATCCGGCAGCTCGACGTCACTGGCCGATGAGGGAACCTCTGGTCCCCAGGATGCGAGGAAGCGCCGCATCTGCGCCTCTGCCTTTGCATCACGGTACGGGGGAGGGTCCGGAATCCAGACATTGAGCTGAAACGGCCCCCGACTGTGGCGACGAAACGCATCCACCCACTCGCGGATGCCCTGCGGAGAGCTCAAGAGCGCACCCATCGCGCCCATACTGCCGGCGTTTGCCAGCGCGGCGGAGAGGCCTGGCGGGCATGCGCCTGCCATTGGCGCCAGTAGGATTGGCAGCTCCAGTCCAAACTCGGCGCAAAAGCGCACCGCACGCTCGCGCGGAGCGTGCGCCTTGACAGCAGACCCTGAGTGGTGCATTGACCGCTCCTGCATGCAGTGTCAATCGTATGAGAATAGCGCGGTTGCCTCAGGAAAGCCTGCTGGCGAGCAGGTACCGGATGGCGACCCAGTCGTAGAGCGCGTGGACCAGGCAGACGACCAGCAGGTTGCCCGTGAGTTCGTATAACGCGCCCAGGTACAGGCCAAGGCCGGTCGCCACGGCGAAGTAGGTCCACGACAGGAAGTGCATGAGCCCAAACACCACCGCAGCAATAGCCACGCCGATCCAGGGGCCAATCAGCTCCGACAGCCAGGCTTGTAATACGCCACGGAAGAGGAGTTCCTCGCCGAACCCCGCGAGCACGGACACCAGCGCCACTGCGCCCCGTCTCCGGTCGCCGAACAGCGCCCTGAGTGTGGGGCGTATCAGCGCCTCCAATTCCCAGAACCACTGCGCCCGGACATGACCGGCCGCCCAGAAGCCGACCAGCAGCGGCGCGGTCGCCACCACGGCCATGAGCAGGGCTTCCGCCGTCAGGCGAAAGTCTGCCCAGGGCGTGACCCCGACGACGAGTGCAAGCCCCAGGGCCAGCGGGATGGCCAGCGCCTGGAGGATTACCGCTGCCAGCAATGGGTGTGTGGCCGCCAACCATCTCAGTCGCATTGCTTCCCTGCCAAAGCCTGGGTCAGCCAAGATGAGATGTCACCCCGGGCAGGTTGACGCGTCGCGTAGCGATCTACCCGCGCGGTTGCGCACGCAGGGCCGGGAAGAAGTGCCACTGGATATCGCCCTTCGCAGTTGCAGTAACGAGTCTCCATTGTGACTCCGCGCATCGGCCTGGACTACCGGAGTTTGCGAACTCGAGCAAACGACGGCGCAGTGGCGCGCTCACAATCCTTGGGGGCATGTCAGAATGAATAGATACGCTGTCAGCAATTCCAATTTTGCCGCTGAAGCCAGAGCCTCACGGGTGTCGGCGCGCAGCCGATAATGGGGCATTACGCCCTTCGATCGGGCCCAGTGCCATGGCATGGCTGCACGCCTTACCCGTAGTCAGTTAGCGTAGCGTAATCCGCCGTCGATGACATGGCGCCGCAGGCGCGCAACTCAAGCTGCGCCTGTGCGCCTGCGGCGCGGTTTGTTTGACGGTGCATTACGCCGGCGCTAGTGCACCCTACGCCCTTCGATCAGACCCGGTGCCATGGCAGGACTCCACCACGCACCCACCGCGGGAGTGACGGACGGGAGCCAGCGCCAACGGAAGATCCGCAAAATTAGAACTGCCGATACGCTGTCGGTTGCGTTGCAATCATGGCCGTGCTCGCGATGGCGGCCTTTTCTCTTCACAGGCAAGGTGCGGGCCGCGGCGGTTGTCAGAACGCGCGCCCGGGAGTCGGTGCGGCCGGCGAGCGGCCATGAGCCCCGCCCGAGAGGGCGTCATGCCTGGGAGGATGGGCCCCAATGCCGGCGGGGCGTGCGGCGCTCTCGGTACGGCGGTGTCTGGAAGACGCTCGCGGTGCTCAAGGCAGCGCTTTGCACCGCATGGGTGCGACTGCCTGCCATTAAGCCCCGCGATGGTGCGCTTCGGCGCTGCCAACGGCGGCCTGAAGTGAGCGCTTTTTACCAAGTTCCAGTAACACAAGCATTTTTTGAAGTTGGCAGGCGATATGCTTGGTTTTTCGTGATCGTCGTTGAAACCGGCATGTCACGGCCTCGCCACAATGTGTCGTTAACATGAACCCCCCTGGAAGGGAGGCGGGTTAGCAGATCAGCGAAAGCCGTTACTGTGATGTGGATCACATCATGACGTGGATCAATGCGATCGACTGGTGACAGGCACACGATGGAGATTCAACACCCGTTTGTCCCTGCAAGACAGCAGCGACTGTGGGGATTGCCAGCGGGCAGTGGTGTTCTGGGATCGACATCACCGACATTATGACGCCACGTGACGCACTGGTGGATACTGTGAGGAGACACGCATCATGTTAACGATGGAGGACTGCATCGCCTTGTCGGATCTGACTGAAGATGAAATCGAGGCGATCGCTGAGCATGAGCACATTCCGCAAATGGCAGCGGTGGAACTAGGCTGGTATCTCGTGCAAACGCCAGAAGGAGAGAGGCGGATCAAACGCATGATCATCGACGACATGGTCAATGCCCGTGAGCGGGGAGACCACGCGCATGCCGCGAAGCTGAAGCTGGTGCTCCAGCACTTTGTCGAGGAGCACACCGCGGCGGCGTGACGGGTTGCGGGACATCGCGGGGACGGCCAGTGGGCCCGTGGCCCCGGTCCTCGGCTTGCCAGCAGTAGCGGATGAGCGAACGTGCCTGCAGCCGATGCGAACATGGCTCGCGGATCGGTTGCAGGCACCGTGACCGGCATCATGGACGGCCTTGCGCCGCTACTCTCGCCCGGCGAGATCTTCAATGATCGGGCACTCGGGGCGCTGGTCACCGTGACAGTGTTGAGCCAGGTGCTCCAGCGTGCGCTTCATGGATTCCAGCTCTGAGATTTTCTGCTGCAGCTCGGTGATGTGCTCTGACGCAACCCGCTTCACTTC
Organism: Aquisalimonas sp.; assembly: GCF_007120195.1. Lineage (GTDB taxonomy): Bacteria > Pseudomonadota > Gammaproteobacteria > Nitrococcales > Aquisalimonadaceae > Aquisalimonas. The sequence continues at coordinate 35,734 of NZ_SKOG01000042.1, read as the reverse complement.
GGCACTGGAGCGATGCGGATCCTGCCACAGCTGCAGAAGCTGGTCGATTTGGGCCATCGAAAATCCCAGATCCCGTGCCCGTTTGACGAACCGCAGGGTATGCACATCGGCGCTGGAATACACGCGATAGCCGTTGACGCTGCGGCGCGCCGCCGGCACCAACCCGGTGCTCTCGTAGTAACGGATCATCTTGGCGTTGACTCCGGATGCAAGCGCGGCTTCGCCGATGTTCATCGCTGCCTCCCGTTGCCAGTCTCCACGGACGCATTATGCCGCATGGGCGACGTCCCCGGTTCGTGTCTTGTCTGCTTCGGCCTCGATCGATATGGGGGGCTCGAAGCGCTTGAGCCGCAGCGCGTTGGTGAGCACGCAGACGCTCGACGCCGCCATGGCCACTGCCGCGAAGATCGGCGAGAGCAGAATCCCCAGAGCCGGGTAAAGCACCCCCGCAGCCACGGGGATCAGGCTGGTGTTGTAGGCAAACGCCCAGAACAGGTTTTGTTTGATATTGCGGATCGTCGCCTTGGACAGCGCGATGGCGTTGGGGACATTGCGCAGGTCCCCGGACATCAGCACCACATCCGCCGACTCGATGGCAATGTCGGTGCCGGTGCCGGTGCCGAGGGCCAGCCCCACGTCGGCCTGTGCCAGCGCCGGGGCATCGTTGATGCCATCACCGACGAACGCTACCCTGGCGCCTGTCCGTTGCAGGTCTCGGACCGCGTCCACCTTGCCGGCCGGCAGCACTTCCGCCACCACCTCATCGATACCGAGCTGCCGCGCGATCGCCTGAGCCGTGCGCTGATTGTCTCCAGTGATCATTGTCACTCGCAGGCCTTCGGCACGCAGGGCCGCGACGGCCGCGGAGGTCGATGCCTTGATCGGGTCCGCCACCGCGGCGAGGGCCGCCAGCCGCCCGTCAACCGCGGCGTACAGCAGTGTCTTGCTCTCGTCGGCGAGCCGCGTAGACACGCCGGCGAAGGCCTCCAGGCTCAGGCCCAGTTCGCCCATGTAACGACCCGAGCCCACCTGGACGGTGTGCTCCCCGATTCGTGCCCTGATGCCCAGCCCGGGGCGGGCGTCGAAGGCCTCGCTGGGGTAGAGCACCGCGCCCCGCGCCCTGGCGCCGTTGACGATGGCCTGCGCGATGGGGTGCTCCGAGCGGTGCTCGGCCGAGGCAATCAATCCAAGCACCTGGGTTTCATCCAGGCCGGCGATGACTTCCAGCTCCGTCAACTCGGGGCGCCCAAGGGTCAGCGTGCCCGTCTTGTCCAGGGCAACAACCTCGGCATTGCGTAACAGCTGAAGCGCTTCTCCTTTGCGAAACAGCACCCCCATCTCCGCCGCCTTGCCGGTGCCGACCATGATGGAGGTCGGCGTCGCGAGCCCCATGGCGCAGGGGCAGGCGATGATCAGCACCGCCACCGCGTTCACCAGCGCAAAGGTCAGCGCGGGCGCGGGCCCGGCCAGCAGCCAGATACCGAAGGTGAGCACAGCGATTGCGATCACCACGGGAACGAAATAATTGGTGAACCGGTCCACCAGGGCCTGTATGGGGAGCTTGGAGCCCTGGGCCTGCTCGACCATGCGCACGATCTGCGCGAGCAGGGTGTCGGCGCCGACTTTTGTGGCCCGGAACGTCAGGCTGCCGGTCTTGTTGATGGTGCCGCCGATGACCTCGCCGCCGTGCACCTTTTGTACGGGGACGGGCTCACCGGTGACCATGGATTCATCGACATAGGAGCTGCCGTCGACCAGCACACCATCCACCGGGATCTGCTCCCCGGGCCGGACGATGACAATGTCGCCGACGACGACCTCGTCCACCGCGATCTCGCGCTCCTCGCCATCGCGCGCCACCCGGGCCGTCTTTGCCTGGAGGCTCAGCAGGCGTTTGATGGCCTCGCCGGTGCGGCCCTTGGCGATGGCCTCCAGGTAGCGGCCAACCAGGATCAGGGTAATGATCACCGCCGAGGCCTCAAAGTAGACGTGGGCGGTACCGGCCGGCAGCACCTGCGGCAGGAAGGTCGCGACCACCGAGTAGCCCCATGCCGCGCTGGTCCCCAGCATCACCAGGGAGTTCATATCCGGGCGACCGCGTACCAGCGCCGGCCAGCCGTGCCGGTAGAAGCGCAGGCCCGGACCGAACTGCACCATGCTGGCGAGGACGAAGAAGAGGTAGAACAGGTTCTGCTGGCCGATGGTCTGCTGCAGCAGATGGTGCATGGCTGGAATAAAGTGTCCGCTCATGTCCAGGACGACAATCGGCGCCGTGAGCGCGGCGGCAATGCCAACCCCGTGTTTGAGGCGGCGGATCTCCTGCGCTTGGGCGGTGTCGTCCCCCTCGGCCGGTTCGCTGGTATCGTCTAACGGTGCGCCCTGGTAGCCGGCGCGCGCCAGGGCGTCGACGAGGTCCGTTGTCCGCACACTATCCGCCAGCACGCGAAACGTCACTTTTTGCGTTGCGAGGTTGGCCGCCGCCTCCAGCACCCCAGGGACACTGCGCAGCGCACCCTCGACTCGGCTCACACAGGAGCCGCAGTTCATCCCAGCGATGCTGAGTGTGACCGTCGCCGGCGCGTTATTGCTTGCCATGTGTGGACTCTCCCATCGTCGCGTCTGCGCAGCAACATAGACCTTCCAATAATTGGAATGTCAATGGGCAGTCAATGTAACCCCATGCGGAGCACTGCAGGACATTGAACCACGGCGCCGGTCGTTAGGGCTCAGGTGCTGCACACCCCCTCGCCCTTCAACCGGCATCGTTGCACAGCTGGCTGAGTTCCCGGATGAGCTGCGTCACCTCGTCATTGCTGAAGAAACTGTCGGACACTAGGGGGCTTGAGGTTTCCAGGGGCTGATGTCAAGGTGACGTGGCGGGGATGGAGACGGCGGACGCGAATGCGTCCGCCTTTGTGCATGCTCGCGCTGCGCCCGCGCCGTCGCGCAGCACTCGTTATTCTTCGACAAGATTGTAGGAGCCCTCCGCGTCATGGGTCTCGCGGCCAGAGACAGGGGGGTTGAAGGTGCAGATCAGGCGCATGTCCTCTGTGCCCCCGCGCAGGATGTGGCGATCATTCTTGTCCAGCGCATAGAGCACGCCATCGTAGATCTCGTGGACTTCGCCGGTTGCGAGGTCCTCGATGCTGCCGTTACCCGCGACACAGTAGACCGCCTCCAGGTGGTTTTTGTACCACAGGTGAAGTTCCGCTCCGGCGGGGATGATGGTTTCATGGTAGGAAAAACCCATACCGTCTTTTTTGAGTAGTAAACGGTAGCTGGTCCAGCCTTCGCCCTGAACTTCGCGCTCGGTGCCCCGGATGTCTTCGATTCTGACAATTTTCATTCGGTATTCTCCCTTGGTGTCATGAGTATTGGCGCAACAGGCTCGCGTAGCGACCGATCGCCCCTATTCGCTTCAATGAAGACGAACATAACCCCCAATGGACCAGTCGCCACCGCGCAGCCTACGCCCTTCAGCCGGCGCTGGACAACCGATTCGTCTGCCCGGCGCGGCGCCGGGGCATGCTCCCGCCGTCCGCCTGCGCGATGCCGAGTTCGTTCATGGCCGACACGAGACTCGTCTCAATGAGCTCAAGACCTTTTTCCAGGTCCGCATCTTCGATGGTGCAAGGCGGAAGCAGCTTCAGAACCTGGTCATCCGTGCCTGCTGTTTCAATAATGAGGCCGTTGCGGAAGGCCACTTCGGAGATCTTCTCGGCGAGCGGCGTGTGGGCAAACTCGATCGCCTGCATCATGCCGCGACCACGCGAGCAGCCGCGCGCCTCGGGGTAGCGGCTCACGAGGCCGCCCAGAAAGTCCGCCATGCGCTTGCCTTTGCGGGCGATGTCCTGCTCGAACGTGTCGTCGGACCAGAACAGTTCCAGGGTCCGGCGCGCGGTGACGAACGACGGGTTCTGGCCGCGGAATGTGCCGTTATGCTCGCCGGGTGCCCAGATATCGTACTCCGGTTTAATCAGGGTGATGGCAAGCGGCAGGCCATAGCCGCTCAGGGACTTGGAGAGGGTGATGAGGTCCGGGCTGATCCCGGCCTCTTCGAAGCTGAAGAAATGGCCGCAGCGACCCAGGCCGGTCTGGATGTCGTCGACTATGAGCAGCATATTGTACTTGCGGCACAGCTGTTCCAGGGCCTTAAGCCAATCCAGGTCGGCCACGTTCACGCCCCCTTCCGCCTGGACCGTCTCGGTGATGACAGCGGCGGGTCGGTCGATACCGGAGCCGGAGTCGGCCAGCACGCGGTCGATGTAGTCTAGCGTGTTGTAGCCCGGGCCCATGTAATGATCGAAGGGCATGTGTTCGGCGCCGTTGAGTGTCAGGCCGGCGCCCTTGCGCTTGAAGCCGTTGCCGGTGACGGCCAGCGAGCCCAGCGTCATGCCGTGAAAGGCGTTGGTGAACGCGAGCACCTTCTCCCGTCCCTTGACCTTGCGGGCCAGCTTGAGTGCCGCTTCCACAGCGTTGGTGCCAGTGGGGCCGGGGAGTTGGACCTTGTATTGCATGTTCCGCGGCTCAAGGATCAGGCGGTTGAAAGTCTCCAGGAACTCCGCCCGGGCGACGCTTGCCATGTCGAGGCTGTGCGTGATGTTGTCTTCGGCGAGATAGTCGATGAGGGCCTTCTTGAGTTCCGGGTGATTGTGTCCATAGTTGAGCACGCTCGCGCCAGCGAAGAAGTCGAGATACGCCACGCCGTTGGCATCGAAGATGTACGATCCGCGGGCTTTGGCGAACGTAGTGGGGAAGCCGCGGATGTAGCTGCGGACCTCCGATTCGTGCTGGCCGATGGTGTCCATGTAATCGAGAGTCATAGGTGTGTCCTCACAGCTCGAGCTGACTGGGCCGGGCAGGGTCGAATGGGCCGATGTAGTACCAGTCTTCGGCCTCGTGATCCCCCTCCGGCGGGAAGTGATCCGCGCGAAGCCCTTCGCCGGATACGATGTCGGTGCCCAAGTCCCGCGCGATCGCCGTGAATAGTGCCTGGGACGCTTCGTTGGACGGGGCGATGGTGGTTTCCAGCATGGTTGCCCCCCGGGCACCGGGGCTTTGCAGAAAGGCCGTCAGCAGTTGTACTCCAAGGCCTTCTCCACGCATGCTCGCGTCAACGCCCACTTGCCACAGGAAGATGCTGCCTGGACGTTGCGGGGGCCGAAATCCTGTCACGAAGCCGACCACTTCATCGGCGTGTTCGGCAACGATGCAGGTATCGCCGAATTCCTTCGCCAACAGCATATACATAAAAGCGGAATTAAGGTCCAAAACACCGGAATCCTTTGCCACGCGCCAGATGGCTGCGCCGTCCTCGAGGCTTGGGTTACGAAAGCTGACAGACTTGGTGTCGTTCACGCTCATGGTGACGGTCCCTGTGCTGATTATGACGTTGGGAGAGCCGGCGCGACCACAGCGCCGCAGTCTTGCTGTGACGCAACCCGTTCCGGGCGCTTCCCGGTGCACGGGCGCCTATAACGGCATGGCACGGGCTTTCTCGGGGCCGACGCGGTGGCTTCAAGGCGTGGTTACAGGACACTAGGGGGAGCGTCTCCTCACCCACCAGCGCGGCCGGCTCGGGCGTTACACAGTAAGCCAATGATTGGGCTCTCGCAACAATTGACCTCTCGTGTTTTTGGGGAGCCGAAAACCCTAGCATTATTGAGCACTTCAGTCAAGCGTGGCGTTCGTTTCAGGCGTGACGTTAGAAGTAATCCAATAAGGATCTTTTTGAATTGTTTTTACGCTTTCTACTCTTGTTTCCAATCAATTTTTAAGTTCTTATTGTTTACCAGATCGTATTGACTCCCCGAGGCCACGGGTGGAGTATTGTCCCGGGATGCGGCATTCCCCAAACCGTACTGGGCGGCGCTGGATCCGTTGGCGAATGGCGTCCAGCTTGAAATGGAGTTCGAATTTCCAGAGAAGGACTGAGCCCGGGCGCATCGCCATGGTCTTGTCCCCAGGAGCGCGCATTCCATGACCAAGGTCCCAGACTTTCACACTGTGCCGATTCTCGCCCTGGATACGGCCACCGATGCCTGTTCCGTGGCACTGGAAGCGAATGATCGGTTGGCATGGCGTTGCCAAGTGACCCCACGGGAACATGCCTCTCGATTGCTGGGGCTGGTGGATGAGGTGATGGGTGAGCTGGGGCTGATGCCCGCCAATCTCGCTGCCGTGGCCTGGTGTCATGGTCCCGGTTCATTCACGGGTGTGCGCATAGCCGCCGGGGTCGTGCAGGGCATCGCCTGGGCGACACGCGTACCCGTGGTGGGTGAGTCGACGCTTGCGGTGATGGCGCAGGGGGCTCATCGACGCTCTCGCGCCCGCCGTGTGTGGAGCGCTCTCGACGCGCGCATGGGCGAGGTGTACTGGGGAGCTTACCGTCTGGATGAAGTCAGTGGTTTGATGCGGCCGCTTGCGCGTGATCGGGTCTGTGCTCCGGGGGCGCTAACGGTGCCGGAAACCTGGGATGATGCCGTGGCCGTGGGAACGGGCTGGCAGGTGTACGGCGAGGAACTCGCCGCCCGGGTGGGGCCGCCGGCCGCGTTGGATGAGGTTGCCCTGCCGGATGCCCGAGACCTGCTGCCGTTTGCACGCCACCGTCTGGCGCGCAGGCAGACAGTGACTCCCCGTGACGCCGTGCCCGTCTACCTGCGGGACCGTGTCACTGGTCGAGCGTGAATTCGGCCATCCGTTGGGCGCTGCTCCGGGGCGCTGGATTCCGCGGGGCGGGGCGGCCATTGCCATGAGATTGGGTCGTGTGGGTTGCCGCCGGCCCTTAAGTCGGTCAATAATAGAGCGAGCGCTCGCTCTATTATTGACATGGGATCGCAAGAGCATGTTCGAAATACACCTGATTTGCCACGGCCAGGCGTTGTTTGGTAGTGATAACGAGGACCGCCTCTCCGACACCGGGTGGCGGCAAGCTCAGTATCTGCGCGACCACTGGCGGGAGTTGGGGTTGCATTTTGACGTGATCTACTGCGGCCTGTTGCACCGGCAGCGCAGTACTGCAGATATTCTCATCAGTGGCGAACTGGCGCCGGAGGGACGCCAGTCGGCGTGTCTGGACGAGTTTGCGCATCAGCCGGTGCTGCGTGCCTGGGCGCGTCGGCTGCGGCAGCAGGATCCGGACAGCTTGCCCGACCGCGAGCTGCTCAATTCGGACCGGCCGGTTTTCGAGCGCTTTTACGCCCAAGCCATGGAGGCCTGGGTGAAGGAGCGGCTCCCCCGTGGAGACGGGCTCGAGCCGTGGGCGGCATTTCGCGAGCGCTGCCGGGCGGCGCTCGATGAGGTCATGAAGGAGCATCAACGTGGTGCGCGTCTGGCGGTGGTGACCTCGGCGGGCGTGATCGGCGTGCTCACGGGCCGGGTACTGGGGCTGGATGACTACACGGCTGTCCGGCTTGGCTGGACAATCTACAATACCTCCCTGACCCGTGTGCGTTTCGGTCGATGTGACGTCGCCAGTCTGCTGGATTTTAACGCCGTGCCCCATCTGGAGCGCCCGCAGCGCTCGGAGCTGATTACTTGCCGATGACGACGACCCGCGGCACCGAAGGCTACCCGGCATTCCGCCGGAAGATCTCTAACCACCAGGATGAGTTCCTGCGCGAGGTCTTCGAGCGCCATCATGCTGTCATCCGTATCAAAAAGGAGGCCGTGGTGCTGCGTAAACTGCAGATCATCTTCGACACGACCCTGGAACTCAGCAACCAGCATGGCTTTCAGGCCACCAGTGTCCGGGATCTCAGCGTGGCCACGGGTATCAGTATGGGATCCCTGTACTCGTACATCGAGAGCAAGGATCGGCTATTGAGCATGATCCAGAGTTACGGGCAGGTGGTGGTCAATCGCACTTTGCGCATTCCCGAGCACCTGACCGTGCCGCTGGAACGGCTGCGGCACCTGTTGCGGACCCACGTTTACATCACCGAGATCCTGCAGCCCTGGTTCTATTTTTCCTATATGGAATCGCGACACTTCGATCCCGATGCGCGCGAGCGGGCCATCGCCGGCGAACTGCGCACGGAACGACTGATCAGTGAGCTCCTGCAAGAGGGCATTAGTCAGGGGGCGTACCGGGTGGAGAATCCGGAGCTGACCGCGGCGCTGATCAAGCCGTTGCTCCAGGAGTGGTATCTCAAGCGCTGGAAATACCGGCGCCGCAGGATCACGGTGGACGACTACGCTGATGGCATGATCGCTTTTGTGGAATCCGCCGTTGGCGGGCGGTGAAATGGCCCCGGCGACCGGGAGGACTGGCCGTCAACCCAACCTGGGAGCAGCACGATGAATAAAGCGAGTCTGTTCGAGCAAAAGGACGTGCGCAAGGGCGTCATCACGGCCATTCCCATGCACCGTCACGCGGAGCCCGAGGAGATGGCCGGGACCATACTGTATCTGGCGTCCGATGCGTCCAGTTATGCCACGGGCGCCTAACGTCGATGGCAGTCTGCTGGCCTGAGGAGCGCCCCATGGGTGAGCAATTCGCGGGCAAGGTGGTGCTGGTCACGGGCGGCGCGTGCGGCATCGGACGGGCCATCGTCGAGCGCCTGGCTTCGCGGGGTGCGAGCGTTGTGATCGCGGACATCCTCCAGAAGGAAGGAGAGAGGGTCGCCGCGGTGGCGCGTAAGGCCGGCGCCGAGGCCCGATTCGTGCGCGCCGACATGCGTGAGGCCGCAGACATTCGCGCCCTGGTCCGGGAGACGGTGGCGGCCTACGGACGGCTCGACTGCGCGGTCAACAATGCTGGCGTGGAACACGGGCTGCAGGCCCTCGCGGAGGTCGGCGAAGAGGATTGGGACCGTATCCAGGACATCAACCTTAGGGGTGTCTGGCTTTGCATGAAGCATGAGCTACCGCAAATGGTGCGCCAGGGGCAGGGCAGCATCGTCAACCTGGCGTCGACGGCTGGGCTGGTGGGCATGCCCTTGCTCGGTCCCTATGCCGCCAGCAAGCACGGTGTTGTGGGGCTGACCCGCACCGCCGCGGTTGAGTACGGACGCATGGGCGTGCGGGTCAACGCGGTGTGCCCGAGCTTCATCCGCACCGAGATGTTCGAGCGTTCCCTGACCGGGCGGCCCGACCTCGCTGAGAAATTGGTGAAGAACTCGCCTATGCGGCGTCTTGGCGAGCCGGGCGAAGTGGCGGAGGGGGTGCTTTGGTTGTGTTCCGACGCCGCGAGTTTCGTCAATGGCCATCAGCTCACGGTCGATGGCGGCATGACCGCACAATAGACCATGCACGAGGATGCCTGACATGAACGAGATGCTGATCAACAGTCGTGATCTGCGCTTCCAGCTCTATGAGCTGCTGGGGGTGGAGGCCTTGACACAGCGTGAGCGCTTCACCGAGCACAGCCGCGAGACCTTCGACGCCGCGCTGGAAACGGCCCGGCAAATCGCCGAGGAACAGTTCGCACCCCACAACCGCAAGGGCGATGAAAACGAGCCCGTGTTCCGCAATGGTGCCGCCGAGACCATCCCGGAGACCAAGGCCGCCTGGCGGGCGTTTGCCGACGCCGGCTTTCTAGCCGCCCACCATGACGCCGAAGACGGCGGCATGCAGCTGCCCACGACCATCCAGCAGGCCTGCAACGGGTATTTCTTCGCCGCCAATGTCTCCACTGCGGCTTACCCGTTCCTAACCGTCGCCGCGGCGAACCTGGTGAGTGCGCACGGCACCGACGAGCAGAGGGCGCGCTGGCTGCCGCCGCTGCTCGATGGCCGGTTCTCGGGGACCATGGCGCTGACCGAGCCCCATGCCGGGTCGTCTCTGGGGGACCTGCGCACCCGGGCCATTCCCCAGGACGACGGCTCCTACCGGATCGTCGGCAACAAGATATACATCTCCGGTGGCGACCAGGATATTACCGACAACATCGTCCACATGGTGATCGCCCGCATCGAAGGCGCGCCTGCCGGGGTTAAAGGGATTTCGCTATTCATCGTGCCGAAGTTCCGCCTGGGCGCCGACGGCCGGCCCGCCGAGCGCAACGACGTCACCCTGGCGGGCCTGCTGCACAAGATGGGCTACCGGGGCACCACGTCCACGGTGCTGAACTTCGGCGACCAGGGCGAGTGTCACGGCTACCTGGTGGGTGAGCCGAACAAGGGGCTCGCGTACATGTTCCACATGATGAACGAGGCCCGCATTGGTGTCGGTGTGGGCGCGGCGCTGCTGGGATACACCGGTTATCTACACAGCCTGGAGTTCGCCCGCAACCGCCCGCAAGGCCGCCCCGTGACCGCCAAGGGCGAAGGCAAGCAGGTCCCCATCATCCAGCATGCGGACGTCCGCCGCATGTTGTTGGCGCAAAAGGCGTACGCCGAGGGCGGCATGGCGCTGTGCCTGTATGCCGCCTCGCTGTTCGACGACACCCGCACCGCGCCCGGGGAGGCGGCGCGAGCCGAGGCACAGGAGCTCCTTGATCTGCTAACGCCCGTAGTGAAGTCCTGGACAGCCGAGTACGGTTGCAAGGCCAATGATCTCGCCATCCAGGTGCTGGGCGGCTCCGGCTACACCCGCGATTACCCGGTGGAGCAGTTCTACCGTGATAACCGGCTGAATCCGATTCATGAGGGCACCAATGGCATCCAGGCCATGGACCTGCTCGGTCGCAAGATGCGCCAGCATGGGGGTGCCGGGTTCAAGGCCCTGCTCGCGCGGGCAGAGGTTGCAATTGGGGAGGCGCAGCAGCAGGAGGCGACCGCCCCGCTGGCCGGCGAGTTCGAACGGGCCACGGACACCGTGGTAGCGACCGCCCTCGCCTTGGACGAGGCTTTCGAGACCCACGGCCCGGAGGCGGTGTTGGCGAACGCCGCTGTCTATCTGGATCTCATGGGGCGCTTCGTCGTTGCCTGGCTTTGGCTGCGCCAGGCCACCGTCGCTGCGCAAGCCCTGGGGGGTGCCGTGGCCGACGACACCGCCTTTTACCAGGGCAAGCTTCAGGCGGCGCGGTATTACCTGCGTTGGGAGCTCCCGCAGATTGACCACCACAGCCGCTTGTTGCAAGGACTCGACGATACCTGTCTTGCCATGCACGAGGACTGGTTCTGAAAGCAAAGGGAAATCAAATGCGTGATAACAACCGCCAGGTGAAGCTGGTGCAGCGCCCCGTCGGTGAGCCGGCGCCGGAAATCTTCGAGATTAGCGAGACTCCGTTGCCGCAACCGCAGGATGGCGAGTTTCTGGTCAAGGTGCTGTACCTCTCCGTCGATCCGGCCATGCGTGGCTGGATGAACGAGGGCCGATCCTACATTGAGCCGGTGGCACTGGGTGATGTCATGCGTGCCGGGGCTGTCGGTCGCATCGTCAGCTCCCGGAGCGCCACGTTCAGCGAGGGTGATTACGTCAGCGGCACGTTTGGCGTCCAGCACTATGCCGTCTCCGACGGTCGCGGCGTGCACAAGGTGGATCCGTCCATAGCACCGCTGGAACGTTACCTCGGCGTGCTTGGCATGCCTGGCATGACGGCCTATTTCGGGTTGCTGGAGGTGGGCAATCCCAAAGAAGGTGATACGGTTCTGGTCTCCGGCGCCGCCGGCGCTGTCGGCGCGACCGTTGGGCAGATCGCCAAGATCCAGGGCTGCACCGCTGTCGGTATCGCCGGTGGCCAGGCAAAGTGCGATTTCGCCCGCGAGGTCGGCTTCGACGATGTGGTGGACTACAAGGCCGAGCAGGTGCACAAGGGCATCAAGCGGGCCTGCCCCCACGGGGTCGACGTGTACTTTGACAACGTCGGCGGCGAGATCCTCGAGGGCGCCCTGGCGCGGCTTCGGTTGCATGCGCGCGTGGTGCTCTGTGGTGCCATCTCCCAGTACAACAAGGCCGAATCGTTGCGGGGGCCGCGGAACTACATGGCGTTGTTGGTGCACCGGGCCCGCATGGAAGGCTTCGTGGTCTTCGATTACAGCCACCGCTACGACGAAGCGGCCCGGCAGATGGCCCAGTGGATTAAGGCGGGCAAGCTGCAGGCGCGCGAGCACGTGGTCGATGGTATCGACGACTTCCACAACCACCTGATGATGCTGTTCCGGGGTGAGAACTTCGGCAAGCTGGTCATCAAGGTGCAGGACGACTGAGGCAAGAGGAGAGTGAGCATGCGAGCTGTGCTTTGCAAGGAACATGGGCCGCCGGAATCCCTGGTCGTTGAAGCCGTGGCCAGCGCCCCGGTGGGTGAGAGCGATGTGCGCATCGGCATTCACGCCTGCGGCGTCAACTTCCCGGATACCCTGATCATCCGGGGTAAGTACCAGATTCAGCCGGAACTACCATTCTCGCCGGGTTCCGAAGTCGCCGGCGAGGTGTTGGAAGTGGGTTCCGGCGTGCAACACCTCAAAGTGGGTGATCCCGTCATCTCGCTCACCGGATGGGGCGGGTTTGCCGAAGAAGTGGTGATCGGCGCTGACCGCGTCCTCCCCATGCCCCCCAGCATGGACTACGTCACCGGCGGCGGCTTCCCAATGGTGTACGGTACCTCCTACCACGCCCTGAAACAGCGCGCCGGGCTTGCGGCGGGAGAGACACTGCTGGTGCTCGGGGCGTCGGGCGGGGTCGGCCTCGCCGCGGTCGAGTTGGGCAAGGCTATGGGGGCGCGCGTTATCGCCGCTGCCAGCTCCGGGGAAAAGCTGCAGGTGGCCAAAGAACACGGCGCCGACGCGTTGGTGAACTACGCCGAGGACAGCCTCAAAGACACAGTCAAGGAGCTGACCGACGGCAAGGGCGCGGATGTCATCTACGATCCGGTGGGGGGCGAGGCCTGTGAGCAGTCGCTGCGCTGTATCAACTGGAACGGGCGGCTGCTGATCGTCGGGTTCGCCAGTGGCGCTATTCCCAAGATCCCCGCCAACCTGCCGTTGCTCAAGGGCTCGAGTGTGGTGGGCGTGTTCTGGGGCGATTTCGTGCGCCGCCAACCCCAGGACAATGCCAGGAACTTCCAGGAGCTCTTTGCCTTGCACGCCGAAGGCAAGCTCAAGCCGCATGTGTGGAAGTCGTATCCGCTGGAGCAGGCCGGGGAGGCCCTGAACGCCCTGCTCAGCCGCAAAGCCACTGGCAAGATCGTGCTCACCACGGACAGGAGTTGATACAGTGTCGAGCGCCTGCGGTGCAAACCGCGCCGCAGGCGCACCCTTGTTCTGTTTTGTTCCCTCAGGCGTTTGCGGCAGCCCTGTCCGCATGCTCACCGGCAAGCCCGTGAATGCGCTTGACCATGGCAAAGAAGCCGTCGCGCCGATTGGGGGTGAGCTGTTTGCTGAGGCCGAGCTGGTTGAACAGACCCTCGATGTCCGTTTCGAGGATTTCCTGCGGTGTCCGGCCCGAGTAGGCCTTCAGCAGGATCGCCACCAGCCCCTTGACGATAAAGGCGTCGCTGTCGGCGCGAAAATGCAGCCGTGGCGGGTTGGCGTTCTCGACTTCCGTGACGAGCCAGACATTGCTGGTACAGCCATTGACCCGATTAGCCTCGGTACGGGCCTGCTCGGGGAATTCGGGCAGTTCCCGCCCCATGTCGATGAGCAGACGGTACCGGTCTTCCCAGTCATCCAGGAATTCAAACGTATCGACGAGATCTTGGAGTTCCATGCCGTCCCACCGCTTTAGACTGTGTCTACCACGATAACACAACGTCGCCCGGCGTCACGGGTCCCTGTGGCATACTTTGGCGCCAGGGAGGTGCCGCTTTTGACGCCGGAGCAGGCACGCCTGCCCAACTTTTGCCGGGAGGTCTGATGCTGGATATTCAGTTCTACGGTGTGTTGCAACAGGTGGCCGGCACGCGGTCGCTGCAAGTCGATATCGTCGACGATGAGCTCACCGTCGATCAGGTACTGGAACGGCTGCGCCAGGAGGTCCCAGCCCTGTCCGCGCACCTGCCGCGCGTCGCCTGCGCCCAGGGGGAGAGCCTCGTGCGGCGCTCGGATCCGGTGGATCCGCGGCAGCCGCTGGTGTTGTTACCGCCGGTGAGCGGCGGGCACCGTGGGAGAAGCTAGGAGGTGGTGTGATGCAGCGGATTACCCAGGCGCCTCTGGACGTCGATACCTTGCTGGCGGAGACGGAGAATGACGCTTGTGGGGCGTTCGTGGTCTTCGGCGGCACGGTCCGGAACCATCACCTCGGGCGCGGTGTTTCGTCCATGCACTACTCGGCCTATGAGCCGATGGCCGAGCGGGTGCTCGAGGAACTGGAGCGCGAGACCCTGGAGCGCTTCGACATTGCCGAATGCCGAATCATGCACCGCATCGGCCGCCTGGAGATCGGCGAGGCCAGTGTCCTGGTCGCCGTGCGGGCCGCGCACCGTGCGGAGGCGTTCCACGCCGGCGAGTACGCCATCGACACGCTGAAAGAACGCTTGCCGGTGTGGAAGCAAGACTTCTACAGTGACGGTTCGACGGGCTATCAGGAGGGTGTGCCGCTGGAGGCCTCGGACGCCCCTTCGCGGCAGCAGGGAGGAAGCAGTCATGAGTGATGCGATGACAGCGGATGCCACCGGCTTCGTGTCGTTGCCGGTGGCTGTGCTGACCGTCTCGGACAGTCGCACCCAGGATGAGGACACGTCCGGCAAACTCCTCGTGGGGCGCGTCGAGTCGGCCGGCCACACACTCGCGGATCGGGCCATCGTCCGGGACGACATCTACCAGGTGCGAGCTGTGGTCTCGCGGTGGATCGCCGAGGAACAGGTGAAAGTTGTGTTGACGACTGGAGGGACGGGCATTACCGGCCGCGACACCACCCCGGAGGCGGTCAAACCCCTTCTGGATATGGAGGTGAGCGGCTTCGGCGAGCTCTTCCGTTATCTGTCGTGGCAGGAGATCGGCAGCTCCACGATTCAGTCGCGGGCAGTGGGTGGCGTGGCCAACGGGACGTTGCTGTTCGTTCTGCCCGGGTCTTCGGGTGCTTGCGCCACGGCCTGGGATGGCATCCTCCAGCAACAGCTCGACCGCCGCCACAAGCCTTGCAATTTCGTATCCCTGATTCCACGTCTGCGCGAACACTTGGGCGGGTAAACCTTGGGCAGGCGGTTGTCTCGCCGTCGCTCGTGACTATCCTTAGCTCGAGAGGCAACGACAACGACAACCTTGGAGGCATCATGAAGCTTCACAACACGCTGTTCGTCTGCGCGCTCGCAATAACCCCGTTCGCTGCTCAGGCGGATGAGATGGAACTACCCCCTGCGGCCAGCGTTGAGTTTGTTGATAACGACGGCGAAGTGGTCGGCCATGCCAGCTTGGAACAGGGAACGGCCGGTGTGCTGATAAATCTGCAGATCACCGATCTTCCCGAGGGTTGGAAGGCAATTCACATCCACGCGGTGGGTGACTGCGACGACCCCGAGGAAGGCTTCCAGGCGTCCGGCGGCCATCTGAATCCGGACGACGTCAAGCACGGCTATCTCAACCCGGACGGGCCAGACGCGGGGGATTTGCCCAACTTCTTCGTCAACAGTGACGGCACCGCCAAGGCCGAGATGTTCAACGACCGTGCCAGTCTCGATGGCAGCGTGGGGGCTGAGATACTCGATGACGACGGCGCAGCCCTTGTTATCCACGAAAATCCTGATGACCACGCGTCTCAGCCCATCGGCGGCGCGGGTGACCGCATTGCCTGCGGCGTTGTGGGGGGCGGCTGAGCGAATTGGCCCGCGTGGACCAGCCCGGGCCGTTTCCGTGTCCATGACAGCGCGGCCCGGGGTGGCCCCGTCTCAAGGAGGGCGCCTATGCATCGGCGAGGGTTTGTCAAAGCCTGTGCAGTGGGAGTGGGGTGTTTGGGGTTCAGCCCGCAGTGGCTCTTTGCTCGCGGCGAGGCGACCCCACGGCACTACGAAACGGTCCGCCTGGTCGATCACCGCGGCGAACCGGTGCGCCCGGCGGCGGTCGCGCCCGGTCGCAATTATGTCTTCCACTACCCCTATGCCGCGACGCCGTGTTTCCTGCTCAACCTGGGGCAGAGCGTTGCGCCCCGAACCGGTCTGCGCACGCGCGACGGCGAGACGTACGATTGGCCTGGGGGCGTCGGACCCGAGAAGACGCTGGTGGCGTTTTCGGCGATCTGCGCCCACAAGATGGCGCACCCCACCGGGCAGGTCAGCTATATCGGTTTTCGCCAACCGGGCCAGGGGAGCCATGGCGGCAAGATCACATGCTGCGCTGAGAACAGCGTCTATGACCCGTATGCTGGCGGTGAGGTCGTCTCCGGGCCTGCGGAGCAGCCGCTGGCGGCGGTCCTGTTGGAGCACAATGCCTCGGAGGACGCCCTGTACGTCAGGGGAACCCTCGGCGGCGAGCTGTTTCAGCGATTCTTCGAGGAGTTCCAGGCCCGCCTCGCCGTGGAGTACCTGAACGGCGAGGCGGACGCGCGTATTCGCGGCGACGCCGAAGTCGTGCCCATGGCCCAATTCAGCGACAACATCGTGCGCTGTTAGCCGCGCTGTGCCCTGCGCAGCAGATCGATGACATCTTCAGAGCCGCTCTGCCGGGCAATAGCGACCACCGAATTCCCGGCCTTATCCTTGGCCTTTGCGTCCGCGCCCAGATCGAGGAGGGTGCGGACCATCTCCCGATCGCCGCGCTCCGCGGCGCGCATCAGCGGCGTCCACCCATACACATCGCGGGTATCCTTGTCCGCACCGAGTTCCACCAGTGTCGTCACGGTGTCGTCAAACCCTTTTGCTGCCGCCAGCAAAAGGGGATTCCACCCGTGGCGAACCGTGTGGTTGGGGTCAGCGCCGGCGTCCACCAGCATCGCTACAATCTCTGTGTGTCCATTGACAGCGGCGAACATCAGAGCGGTCCCACCCTTGGCGTTCTGCGCGTCGACCCCGGCGCCGGCGTTCAGGAGCTTCTCCACAAGAGCGGTCTCGCCCCCTTCAGCCGCCCACATGAGCGCGGTTTTCCCGGCACCCTGGCCATCGGCGGTTGCGGCATCCACGCATACCCCCGCCTCGAGGAGCTCTGTGGTGGTCTGCATGTCACCCGCGCGCACGGCGTCGATTAGGGATTCCCGCCGCTCGGCGGGGCCCTCGTGGTGGGCCAGCGTCCACGCGGGGAGGGTCAGCAGGAGCAATGGAATCGCCAAGACACGCCAACGTTGCGGTATCATGAGTCGAGCTTCCCGTCTTTGAGCGGATGCGTTGATCCCAAGCAAATAACACCTGTCGCGGGAATGCAAGCCTAAACCCGCGCGGGCGCGTCGGAGGTTGCTATGAGCGAGCTGAGCCGCACGGACGTGCAAGCCCGGCTACAGGAGTACACCGAACCGCACCTGGGGAAGGACCTGGTTGCGGCGCGGTGCATCGAGGATATTCGCATCACCGGCAGCAAAGTTGCCATCGATCTGGTCCTCGGGTTTCCCGCCAAGCGCTGGGAGGCGGGGCTGCGCCAGGCCGTGCAGGAGACTGTGCTGGGCCTGGAGGGTGTCGACGAGGTCCAGGTTAGTATCGCGACGCGCATCGAGTCCTATATGGTCCAGAGCAATACCTCGCTGGTGCAGGGCGTGAAAAACATCGTCGCCGTGGCCTCCGGCAAGGGCGGCGTGGGTAAGTCGACAACGGCTGTGAATCTGGCGCTGGCGCTGGCTACGGAAGGGGCGCGCGTGGGCGTCCTCGACGCCGATATCTACGGCCCGAGCGTGCCGCGCATGATGGGCATTGCCGGCAAACCGGACTCCCATGATGGCAAGAAGCTGGAGCCGTTGCAGAACTACGGCGTGCAGGTCATGTCCTCGGGGTTTCTCATCGACGAGGAAACGCCAATGGTCTGGCGCGGTCCCATGGTGACCCAGGCGCTGGAGCAGTTGTTGCGGGATACCAACTGGCAGGACCTGGACTATCTGGTGGTGGATATGCCGCCCGGCACCGGCGACATCCAGCTCACGCTCTCGCAGAAAGTGCCGGTGAGTGGGGCGGTGATTGTCACCACACCGCAGGACATCGCCCTGCTGGACGCCCGCAAGGGTCTGCGCATGTTCGAGAAGGTGAACGTGCCAGTGCTGGGCATCGTGGAGAACATGAGTACGCACATTTGCAGCCAGTGCGGCCACGAAGAGCACATCTTCGGGTCCGGGGGCGGCAACCGGATCGCGGAGCAGTACGAGGTGGACCTGCTTGGTTCCCTGCCGCTGTCCATGCATATCCGAGAGCAGGCGGACGGCGGCAAGCCCACGGTGATCTCTGAGCCGGACACGCCGACGGCGGAGTCGTACCGGGAGATGGCAAGGCGCATCGGCGCGAAGCTCTCCCAGCAGTCCACAGAGCGAGGCAGCCGCTTCCCGAAGATTGTGGTCAACAAGAGCAGTTAATCCGGGGCGCTCGCGGCGAGCATCGCCTCGTACCCCGCCCGGTAATCCGGGTACTGGAACGCGTAACCGCTCGCGAGCAACCGGTTGTTGTGGCACCGCTTATTGCTGGCGCGAACGCCACCGGCGGAGCCTTGCGTGCGCGGCGGCCGGGGTAGGCCCAGACGCTCGGCCAGCCAGTCCACGAGTTCCACCTGGGTGCATGGGTGGGAGTCGACGCCCAGATAGACCGAAGCGGGCTCGGCCACGTGGAACAGGTGTACCAAGGCGCCCACGCAGTCGTCCCGGTGAATGCGGTTGGTGTACTGGGGCGGCTCGGCCACGACGGGCTCGCCGTTGCGGACCTTACGCAGCATGCGGTTGCGTCCCGGGCCGTAGATGCCCCCGAAGCGGATGACAACACCCGGGTGCCGGCTTTGGCTGAGCAGGGTTTCTGCCTCCAGCAGGCGTTTCCCGGAAAAGCCGCCGGGCTCCGTTGGCGTGGTCTCGTCCACCCAGCTGCCGTCGGTGATCCCGTAGACTGCGGTACTTGAGACCATGATGACCCGGCGCGGGGAGAGTTGCTGGGCGTCGAGCTGCGCGAGCAGGTGACGCAGGCCGTCCACGAAGGCGAGCCGGTAGGTCGCATCCTCGAACCGACCGGGCGTGGCAATGAAATAGAGGGTGTCGAGCGCCTCGGGCAAGTTCGGCAGTCCACCCGCTTGTGAGAAATCGCCCCGCAGTGGCCGGATGGGCTCGGGGATGCGTTCCGGCTGACGCCGCAAGCCCCACACCCTGTGTCCTGCAGCCGCGAGCCGTGTGCCGACACCGCTGCCAAGATCGCCGCAGCCTGCGATGAGTACATTGACCATCACGCGTCCTCTGGTTGACGTCCCGTACCGCCTGTCCCGCCCACTGGCATTGCCGCCGGATGCGGGTTGTTGGGATCCGGCAGCATGCGACTCCGGGAGTCGGCAGGTGCGGGGCAGCTAATGCGGATACCAGCGCTGTTCCATGGCGTTGTAGACGCGTTCGGCGTACCACGTCTGGCCGAGACTGCCATTGTAACGGGCGAGAGCGCGGGTGAGTCCGCCGTTTTCCTTGTCCAGATAGTGCCGCAGGATCGTGGTACCGAAACGCAGATTTGTCTGCACGTCGAACAGGTTATCGTCCGGGCGGCCGATTTCATGCAGCCAGAAGGGCATGATCTGCATCAGGCCGCGGGCGCCTGCCGATGAGATGGCGAAGCGGTTGAAGTTACTCTCCACCTCGATGACGGCGAGCACCAGCTCAGGTTCCAGTTGCGCCTGCGCCGCCTCGAAGTGAACCATGCGCAGAAGATCCAGCCGCCTCTGGTCGTCGGGGATGCGCTGGGCGAGTCGTTGGCTCATATCCATGAGCCACACCTGGGCCACGAACCGATTCTCGAAACTCTGCGACCGCTCGACGGCATCCATCAGCCGCTCGCGCAGCTCCGCACTGGCCGGCTGGCGCTCCTGAGCGGCGGCGTTCGCGAGGCTCAAGCAGAGCAGTAGCATGGCCGCAATTGCCCAGCGCAAGGCCGCCAGCCCTGACGCGCGGCGCCCAGCCTCAGCGCCCCATCGCGGCGCGCACGTGCTCCACCACATCATCGACGCCAATGTCCTGATTCTCCGTGTCCCTGCGCCCCCGGTACTCGACGGTGCCTCGCTCCAGCCCGCGCTCGCCAATGGCGATGCGATGGGGGATGCCGATGAGTTCGATGTCCGCGAACTTGACGCCGGGACGGGCGTCCCGATCGTCCAGCAGGGCGTCCATCCCGGCGTCGAGCAGTGCCTGGTAGATACGTTCGGCGGCCTCGCGCACGCACGGGGATCTCTGCATGTTGATGCCGACAACGGCGACCTGGAACGGGGCGATGGCCTCGGGCCAGATCATGCCATTGGCATCGTGGTTCTGCTCGATGGCCGCGGCCACGATGCGCGAGACGCCGATGCCGTAGCAGCCCATGTGGACAGGCTGGCTGGCGCCGTGCTCATCCAGGATGGTCGCGTCCATGGCCTCGCTATACTTGGTGCCGAGTTGGAAAATATGACCCACCTCGATGCCCCGGGCGACACGCAGCCGGCCGCGACCATCCGGGCTCGGGTCGCCGGCCCCGGCATCACGCAGGTCCGCTGACAGGGGCTCCGGCAGGTCCCGTGTCCAGTTCACACCGGTGAGGTGCTGACCACTCCGATTGGCGCCACAGACAAAATCCGCCATCACCACTGCGGCATGGTCGGCAATCAATGGAACATCCAGACCCACGGGGCCGACGGAACCGGCGCCGCAGCCCGCAACCTCGCGAATGGTGGACTCATCGGCGAGGGTCAGCGGTGCGGCAACCGCGGGGTGTTTCTCGGCCTTGAGTTCGTTGAGGCTGTGGTCGCCGCGCAGCAAAAGTGCCACGACCGGTGACTCCTTGCCGCGGACGAGCAGGGTCTTGAGGCAGCGCGCCACCGGTATGTCGAGGCAAGCCGCCAGCTCGCCCATGGTGTGTACGCCAGGGGTATCGACGACGGCCATCTGTGCACTGGGAGCGGGGCGGGGCGACTCCGGGGGCAGGGTGGGTGCGAGTTCCACGTTGGCGGCGTAATCGCTGCCGTCGGAGAAGACGATGGCATCTTCCCCCGAGTCCGCCAGGACGTGGAACTCATGGGAGATGCTGCCGCCGATGGCGCCGGAATCCGCCTGCACGGCGCGGAAGGAGAGCCCGGTGCGGGTAAAGATCCGGTTGTAGGCGTCGTACATGACCTGGTAGGTCGCCGCCAGGGAGGTCTCGTTGACATGAAACGAATAGGCGTCCTTCATCAGGAATTCCCGGGCGCGCATAACGCCGAAACGCGGTCGGGTTTCGTCCCGGAACTTGGTCTGGATCTGATAGAGGTTCACCGGAAGCTGCTTGTAACTGCGGATCTCACGCCGCACCAGGTCCGTAATCACTTCCTCATGGGTGGGGCCGTAGCAGAAATCGCGCTCGTGGCGGTCCTGAAAGCGCAGCAACAGGGGGCCGAACGCGCTCCAGCGGCCTGTCTCTTGCCAAAGTTCCCCGGGTTGAACCGCCGGCATCAGCAGTTCCACAGCGCCGCTGCGATTCATTTCCTCACGCACGATGGCCTCGACCCGCCGCAGCACCCGAAGGCCCAGCGGCATCCACGTGTAGAGGCCTGCCGCGAGCTTGCGGATCATGCCCGCACGCAGCATGAGTTGGTGACTGACGATTTCGGCGTCTGCCGGGGTTTCCTTGGTGGTCGAAAGGGGGAATCGCGAGAGTCGCATCGGCAGATCAGGTTCCTTGTTGCGGATGGATGAGCGCCGGAGCCAGCCGGGGCGCACAGATTACCCTAGCGGCACGCCAGGAGCGAGACCGGTGCCACACTCGCCACGGGCTAAGGCAACTGATCGCAAACGGGGCCTCGCTACGGCGCCATTGGGGCGCCCCGTTGAGCCATGTGCTCTCGAGCCACGCTTGCTTAGCAGTGCGCATCGATGAACGCCTCGGCCTCGGCCAGCCGCTCTTCGCGCTCTTCCGGCTCGAGCACCCGCGACTCACCGCCGTCCTCGCGAACACGGCGCACCGATTCGTCGGAGAGGACATCGACATTCTGGCGGGCGTTGTCGCAAGCCTCCGCAAGGGCCGCGTCCTGCTGCGCAGCGTCGGTTGCGCTCGGCTGGGCGTCGTCAGCCTGTTTATTGCCCTCGGACTCCACCTCCGCTTCGCTCGTTGACGCCTCGCCGGGGGACGAGGCGGCTCCGGGGCGGGGATCCAGCCGTTCGGCGGCCACGCCCGCCGGCGGAGTCTCACCGAAGTGAACCTGCCCGTCGGCGTCTTTCCACGTGTAAATGTCAGCGAGCGCCGGCGCGGCGAGTAATGCACCGAGTGCAGCGGCGAGTAGTTTGTTCATGGTTAGATCGACTCCCTGATATAACGGCATTCAGCGTACGGCCCGCTCGCGGCCGGTTCCGCACTGGGTGCGCGGCCTGGGCCGCAACGTACTGCCTTGACGTTCCTGGCCATCCACAGTAATTTTGCCACCTTTCACTAGCCCGCTTGGGAAGTAGCGGAACGACCGCCAGCCTGCGGGGCTCGCGTGTTGGTTGCTTCCGATGGGCGGTTTCTCATGCGTATCTTATTGCCGCCGGGTGCCTTGGCCCGATCATGGATCCGTTGCGGGCTCTCAGGCCTTGCGGTTAAGAACGCTGGACGGATTCCTGGATCTATGCGGCACATTATTTCCATCCTGGTCGAAAACGAGTTCGGTGCTCTGTCCCGGGTCGCGGGTCTTTTTTCTGCTCGAGGCTACAATATCGAATGCCTGACGGTGGCGCCTACCGACGACCCCACACTTTCGCGCATGACCCTGGTGACGATCGGTGACGACAGCATCATCGAGCAGATCATCAAGCAGCTTAATAAGCTGCTTGACATCGTCAAGGTCATGGATATGACCGAAGGCAGCCACATCGAGCGTGAGATGATGCTGGTGAAGGTGGCGGCGTCCACGGGTGACTCGCGTGAGGAGATCAAGCGGCTCAGCGATATATTCCGCGGCAGGATCCTGGACGTGACCGAGCGGGTCTACACAGTGGAGTTGACCGGAAACAGCCAGAAGCTCGATGCCTTCATCGAGACGCTTGGCCACAGCACGATTCTCGAAGTCGTACGTTCCGGGGTGATCGGCATCTCACGGGGCGAAAAGCATTTGCGGGTCTGAAGCGCTTGGCCCGGAGTCGAACCAGCGCCTGCTGCAACGAGTTCAACCAGACCCAACGGGGGCACAATGAAAGTCTACTACGATAAGGACGCCGACCTGTCCATGATCCAGAACCGAAAGGTCGCCATTATCGGCTATGGTTCGCAGGGGCACGCCCACGCGAACAATCTGAAGGAATCCGGTGTGGCGGTGGTTGTGGGGCTGCGCGAGGGCTCGGCTTCCGCTGACAAGGCCCGCACCGCCGGGCTGGAGGTGGCCAGCGTCGAAGAGGCCACCCGCCAGGCGGAGCTGGTTATGATCCTCACGCCCGACGAGCACCAGGGAGCGATCTACAGCCAGCAGATCGAGCCAAACTTGAAAAAAGGTACGGCCATCGCGTTCGCCCACGGTTTCAATATCCACTATGGCCAGATCGAGCCCCGCGCCGACCTGGACGTGATCATGGTGGCGCCCAAGGGGCCCGGCCACCTGGTGCGCTCGACCTACGTCGATGGCGCCGGTGTGCCCTGCCTGGTGGCGATCCAGCAAAACAGCTCCGGACAGGCGAAGGAAGTCGCCATTTCTTACGCCTCCGCCATCGGCGGTGGCCGCGCCGGGGTCATCGAGACATCCTTCCGCGAAGAGACGGAAACCGATCTCTTTGGCGAGCAAGTGGTGCTCTGCGGCGGGCTGACCGCGCTCATCCAGGGTGGTTTCGAAACCTTGACCGAGGCCGGTTACAGCCCCGAGATGGCGTACTTCGAGTGCCTCCACGAGGTCAAGCTCATTGTCGATCTGCTCTACGAGGGCGGCATTGCCAACATGCGCTACTCAATCTCCAACACCGCCGAGTACGGCGATTTCGTCAGCGGCCCCCGGGTGATCAACGAGGAATCCCGCAAGGCCATGAAGGCCATTCTGCAGGAGATCCAGGATGGCACCTTCGCCCGCGAGTTCATTCTCGAGAACCAAGCCAATGCCCCTACACTCAAGGCCCGCCGCCGCCTTGCCCGGGAGCATTCCATTGAGGTGGTGGGCGCAAAGCTGCGGGATATGATGCCTTGGATCCGGCAGAAGCAGCTGGTGGATCGCAGCAAGAACTGACTCTAACCCGAGCACCGGTGCGCTCCTGCGCGGCGCCGGTGCTCTGCCCGGTCGGCCAGCCCCGGGCCAGTTATGCTAACGTCTGGGTTCTCTGAAAGAGTTTTGCCCAACTGAGCGGATCAACCCGGCATGGCCGCAGAGCATCAGACCAAGAGGCGGCGGGGCATTTATCTCCTGCCCAATCTATTCACGACGGCGGGGCTGTTCTTCGGCTTTTTCGCCATCGTCTCAGGCATCAATGGCGACTTCCATCTTGCGGCCATCGGCATTTTTATCGCCATGATCATGGACGGGCTGGACGGCCGTGTCGCCCGCCTGACCAACACACAGAGCGATTTCGGCCTCCAGTTCGACAGCCTCTCGGACATGGTCTGCTTCGGTCTGGCGCCGGCGCTGGTCATGTATCAATGGGCGCTTGGCGATCTCGCGGGCTTAGGCACGGTCTGGAGCAAGCTGGGCTGGCTCGGCGCATTCACGTATGCGGCCTGTGCGGCCCTGCGACTGGCGCGGTTCAACACCCAGGCGGGGGTGGCCGAGAAGCGTTACTTCCAGGGGTTGCCGAGTCCCGCGGCGGCGGCAGCGCTTGCGAGCATGGTCTGGTCTGGTGCGGCCCTGGGTCTGGATGGCAGCGTCGCAAAGGTGGTGGCGCTCGTGGCGACCGTGACCGCGGGCCTGTTGATGGTGAGCAACTTTCGCTATTACAGTTTCAAGGAATTCGACTTCCGCTACCGCGTCCCATTTATTTTTCTGGTGGCGCTGGTTGTGATTATCGCCTTTGCCGCGATCCATCCGCCGGTGGTCCTGTTCGTGGGCTTCCTGGCCTACGCCGCGTCGGGTCCGGCGCTGACCGTGCTGCGGCGGCGTCGCCAGCGCACAGCCGTTCGGCGCGGGCGATAGGGGGAAACTGGATGCCCCGCCGGGTCCGGCACGACAGATCGCGTGTTGATGTGCCGTATTGCCGGCATTCGCGGGTGAGACGATGAGTGGTGACGAGGAACGCTCACGGCGCCAGCAGCTATTGCGTCGGATGGGCATCGATGTCTGGGTGCGTCGGGACGATCCGCCGCCGGCGGTGCTGGAGCCGCCGGCGGACCGAGTTGCGCAGGCAAGGGATGGCGATGCGCGGCAGGCACAAGGGGCAGCCGTCTATGCTCCCGGCGCGCCGGACATCGCCCATATGGACTGGCAAAGCCTCGCGCAGTCCGTGGCCGGATGCACCCGCTGTCCCCTGTGCCACAGCCGGACCCAGACCGTATTCGGCGTCGGTCGGCGGGATGCGGATATACTCGTCGTTGGCGAGGCGCCCGGCGCCGAAGAAGATCGCCAGGGCGAGCCGTTCGTGGGTCGGGCCGGGCAATTGCTGGACAACATGCTGCGCGCCTTGGGTTACAGTCGCGAGCGGGTGTTCATCGCCAACATGCTCAAGTGCCGCCCCCCCCGAAACCGAGACCCGGGCGCGGAGGAGGTGGAGGCCTGCCGCCCCTATCTGGCCCGGCAGATCGAGCTGGTCCGGCCCAGTGTCATCCTGGCGCTCGGGCGCATTGCCGCGCAGAATCTTCTTGGCTCCGACAGGCCGCTGCGCACGCTCCGCCAGCAGGTGCATACACTACAACAGCGCGCGATCCCGGTCGTGGTGAGCTATCATCCGGCGTATCTCCTGCGCACGCCGCAGGACAAGGCCAAGGCCTGGGACGATCTCAAACGCCTGCGCGAACTTCTGCCGGAGCGAGCAGAGCGGGAGGGCACAGCATGAATGCGGTGGTCACTACCCCCGATGTAGCCGAACTGCGGCGGATGCGCGAGCATGATCTGCCCGAAGTGCTGACCATCGAGCGCAGCGCGTATTATTTTCCTTGGACGGCGTCCGTCTTCCGCGATTGCATGCGTGTCGGTTATGGCTGCTGGGTGCTGGTCGCGGACGGGCGGGTCAGAGGCTACTTGGTGATGTCGGTGGTAGCCGGTGAAGGGCATGTGCTCAACATCTGTGTCGATCCGGAGTGCCATGGCCAGGGCTATGGCCGAACGCTGTTAGGGGCGGCGCTGGATCATGCCGCGCGGCTGGGCGCGGCGACGGTGTTTCTCGAAGTACGGCCATCCAACCGTCGCGCGGTGGAGCTCTACATGCAGAACGGGTTTTGTGAGGTGGGGATGCGACCGCAGTACTATCCGGTCCAGGGCGGCCGCCGCGAGGACGCGCTCATCCTCGCCCGGGATCTCGGCTGCGGCGCGGGCGGGTTCGGCTACACCACGTCGTCGTGACGCGAACAGGGCGCGCCGGTTCGCCAGCCAGGTAGCACGCTAATGTGCCGTGCGGGATCAACAGTGGAGGCGTCATGACCGATCAGGACCCGCATCAGCAACAACGCAAACCGACGCTCTGGCAGGTGGTGCAGAGTGTGCTTGCCGGTGCTCTGGGAGTCCAGAGCAATGCGGCGCGCAAACGCGATTTCTCCACCAGCAGCCCCATGCCCTACATCGTGGGTGGCATCGTCTTCACGGTGCTGTTGATCGTGATCTTGGTCGTGGTGGTCAACGTGGTGCTCCGCTCCGCCGGGGGGTAACCGGCAGACCGGCGCCTCCCCCGCGAATCATACGAACAGCGCCCTCAGCAATCGTACGGGCCGCCCTGTGAAATCGTCCCCAGTCACCTTAAAGGTGCTCGATGCGCGCGTACTGATCGTCGAGCTGTGCCAGGGTGGCACGCCGCGCTTCCTGGCGTTGCCGTTCCTGGTCGACGACCTCGGCGGGCGCCTTTTCCACGAAACTGCTGTTGGCCAACTTGCGGTCCGTCTTCTCGAGCTCCTTGCGCACTTTGGTACGTTCCTTGTCCAGCCGCGCCAACTCGGCATGCTTGTCGATCAGGCCCTTCATCGGCACCAGCACCTGCATGTCTCCAACCAGCGCGATGGCTGCCTCCGGGGCTGGCTGGTCCGACGCCAGCCAGTCCATGCGCTCCAGGCGGGCCAGGCGACTCAGGAAGACACCGTAGGCGTCGAGACGGCCCGTGTCCTTTGCACTGCCCTTTTGCAGCAACACGGGCAGGGCGCGGTTGGGGGAGATGTCCATTTCGCCGCGGATGCGCCGGACCCCCAGGATGAAGGCCTGAATCCAGGCGACATCGTCTTCCGCGCGGGTGTCCACCCTGGCGCCGTCGGCCACCGGGAAGGACTCCAGCATGATCGTCGGCCCTTGCTTGCCGGCGAGCCGCGCGACCCGTTGCCAGATCTCTTCGGTAATGAAGGGCATCATGGGGTGGGCGAGCCGCAGGACGGTCTCGAGGACCTGCACCAGGGTCTGGCGCGTCCCGCGCCGCAACGCCGCCTCCTGCGGGGACTGCAGAACGGGTTTGGAGAGCTCCAGGTACCAGTCGCAGTACTCGTTCCAGACGAAGTCATAGAGCGCCTGGGAGGCGAGATCGAGCCGGTAGGCGTCAATGTTGCGGTTGATCTCCGTGGTGGCTGCCTCAAGGCGCGAGCGGATCCAGCGGTCGGCGACAGTGTAGTGGATCTCCGCGTCCGGGGCGGCCCCGCAATCCTCGCCCTCGGTGTTCATCAGGACATAGCGGGCGGCGTTCCACAGCTTGTTGCAGAAATTGCGATAACCGTCGGCGCGGCCCATGTCAAAGACCACGTCGCGCCCGGTGGTGGCCAGGGAGCAGAAGGTAAAGCGCAGAGCGTCGGCGCCGTGGGAGGCGATGCCCTGCGGGAAGGCCTTGCGGGTCATCGCCTCGACCTGCTTGGCGAGTTGTGGCTGCATCATGCCCGAGGTGCGCTTTTCCACCAGGGTGTCGAGGTCAATGCCGTCGATGATGTCGATGGGGTCGAGGACATTGCCTTTGGATTTGGACATCTTCTGACCACTTGAATCGCGGACCAGCCCGTGGATGTACACCTCGCGGAATGGCACCTCCTCCATGAACTTCATGCCCATCATGATCATCCGGGCGACCCAGAAGAAGATGATATCGAAGCCGGTGACCAGCACGTTCGTGGGGTAGAATGTGCGCAGCTCGTTGGTGTCCTCCGGCCAGCCCAAGGTGGAAAATGGCCACAGAGCCGAGGAGAACCACGTGTCGAGCACGTCCTCGTCCTGGCTGAGCTCCACGTCCCGGCCATGGTGGGCGCGCGCCTTCCCCCGTGCCGCCTCCTCGTTACGGGCCACAAAGACATTGCCGTCGGTGTCGTACCAGGCCGGGATGCGGTGGCCCCACCAGATTTGCCGGGAGATGCACCAGTCCTCGATGCGGCGCATCCAGTCGAAATACGTGTTCTTCCAGTTATCCGGCACGAAGCGGATGCGCCCGTCCTCCACGGCCTCGATGGCCGGGCCTGCGAGCGGCTGCGCGCGCACGAACCACTGGTCTGTCAGGAACGGCTCGATCACGGCGTGGGTGCGGTCACCGCGCGGGACCATGAGCGTGTGTTTGTCCGTCGCCTCCAGCAGGCCCGCCGCCTTCAGGTCCGCCACCACCTGGTCCCGCGCCTCGAAGCGGTCGAGCCCCCGGTAGGCGGCCGGTGCATTGTCGTTGATGCGGGCGTCTTCCGTGAGGACATTGATCTTCGGCAGCGCGTGACGCTCACCCACGGCGTAGTCGTTGAAATCGTGCGCTGGCGTGATTTTTAGACAGCCGGAGCCGAATTCCGGATCCACATAGTCGTCGGCGATCACCGGGATCTGCCGGCCCGTGAGTGGCAGCTCCACGGTCTTGCCGACCAGATGGCTGAAGCGCTCGTCTTGCGGGTGGACCGCCACCGCGGTATCGCCGAGCATGGTCTCCGGGCGGGTGGTGGCCACGGTGACATGGCCACTGCCATCCGCCAGCGGATAGCGCATGCGCCAGATATGGCCTTGCTCCTCCTCAGAGACCACCTCCAGATCGGAGACGGCTGTGCGCAGTACCGGATCCCAGTTGACCAGGCGTTTGCCGCGGTAGATCAGACCCTCGTCGAAGAGTCGCACGAAGACCTCGCGCACGGCATTGGAGAGGCCCGCATCCATGGTGAATCGCTCCCGCGACCAGTCCACGGAGGCGCCCATTCGGCGCAACTGCCGCGTAATGGTGCCGCCGGATTCCTGCCGCCACTCCCAGATGCGCTGAATGAACGCCTCGCGCCCCAGGTCGTGCCGGTTTTTGCCCTCGGCGTTGAGCTGACGCTCCACTACCATCTGCGTGGCGATCCCCGCGTGGTCCGTGCCCGGCTGCCAGAGGGTGTTGTTGCCCTGCATGCGGTGATAACGGATGAGGACATCCATGATGGTGTCCTGGAACGCATGGCCCATGTGCAAGGTGCCGGTAACGTTGGGCGGCGGGATCATGATGCAGTAGGGCTCACCCTCGCCTGACGGCGCGAAGTAGTGCTCCCGCTCCCAGGTGGCGTACCAGCGCTGTTCAATCCGGTGTGGGTCGTACGTCTTGTCCATGCGTCGCCTGTGTGTCGGTCGATGGGAATGATGTCAGTGCCTTAGCGTGCCAGCCTGCCCCTTCTTGCGTCACGAGACATCCACCGTGCGGTGCTCGGGCTCGATACCCCGCTCCCGGTACCAGCGAAAGCGGTTGCGCGCAGCCTGGCGGACCGCTTGGTCGTCATCGCCAACCTCGACGATGCGCCGAAACCGCTCCGGGGCCGCCACGGGATCGGGCGCGAGATTGACCAGCAGATCGGGCTCGCCGCGACTTGGGGCATCACCAGTGCCAATCAGTACGGCCTCGTCCGCCGCCCCCGGGGCGTCGATCGCGTGAGGGACGAAGCTGCGGTCGCGAAAGGTCCACAGCAGTGCGTCGAGCTCGCTGGCGAGCGCCTCATCCGCCACGCGCAGATACACGCGGTGATTGCGTGCGCGCGCCTTGTCCGTGAGTCGGCAGGCGTAGATCAGCCGCGTGTGCGCGTCACTGGACGACAAAATATGGAAGTCAACCCGCACCATGGTTCAACAGCCTGCGCTGATCAGCATGCCCGATCCAGCAGCCACTGGCTCAGCAACGCGACGGGGCGGCCCGTGGCCCCTTTCTGATCGCCGGACTTCCAGGCCGTGCCTGCGATGTCCAGGTGGGCCCAGCGGTAGCGCCGTGTGTATCGGCTGAGAAAACAGCCTGCCGTGATGGATCCCGCCGGCTGTCCACCGATATTCGCCATGTCAGCAAAGTTGCTCTTGAGCTGCTCCTGGTACTCATCGCCCATGGGCAGCTCCCACGCGCGGTCGCCTGCCGCCTTGCCCGCGCTGAGCAGCTCATTGACGAGCGTGCTGCTATTGCCCATAAGGCCGTGCGTGTGATGCCCAAGCGCCACGATGGCGGCGCCGGTCAGGGTGGCGATATCCACCACGGCGGCGGGACGGAAGCGCTCCGCGTAGGTCAACGCATCGCACAGGACCAGGCGCCCTTCCGCGTCGGTGTTGAGCACCTCGATGGTTTGGCTGGACATGCTGGTGATGATGTCGCCGGGCTTGATAGCGCGGCCATCGGGCATGTTCTCGGCCGCGGCAATGATGCCCACCACGTTAATGGGCAATTCCAGCTCCGCGACGGCCTGCATGGTGCCGAACACGCTGGCTGCACCGCACATGTCGAACTTCATCTCGTCCATGCTGGCACTGGGCTTGATCGATATACCCCCCGTATCGAACGTGATGCCTTTGCCCACCAGGGTGTAGGGAGCGGTATCGTTGTCGCCGCCGCGGTAGTGGACGACGATTAAACGGGCTTCCTCCTGGCTGCCGCGGGAGACGGCGAGCAGCGCGCCCATGCCGAGTTCCTCCATCGCCGTCTCGTCGAGGAGTTGCGCCTCCAGGCGTGGGTGCCTTGCCGCCAGGTCCCCGGCCTGTTCCCCGAGGTATCGCGGCGTGCAATAATTACCGGGCAGATTTCCCAGGTCGCGGGCGAGATTCATACCTCGCCCCATGGCATGCCCTTCCCGGGCTGCCTTGTCGCCGTCGCCGAGTTCGCGACGGCTCGGGACGCTAAACGTAATGCGTCGCAGGGCTACTCCCGGCGCATCGCCCTTGCCCGTCTTCAGCCGGTCGAAACGGTATTGCAGCGTCTCCATCGTGCGGGCCCCCGTGCGGATGCGCCAGAACACATCCCGGCCCTTGACGCCGATCTCGCTGAGATAACAGGTGGCCTCGCTGGCACCGGAGTTTCGCAGTGCCGCGTCCATGGTCTCAATGGCCTTGCTGAAGGCGCGGTCATCACATTCCCGCTCCCGTCCCAGCCCGATCAGCAACACACGATCGCATACAAGCCCGGCAATCCTGTGCAGCATCAGGGATTGCCCCTGGCGGCCGTCCATGTCGCCGCGGCGTACCAGTTGGGACAGGTAGCCATCGCAGGCCTGGTCCAGCTGCGTGGCGGCACTGGACAGGCGGCGGTGCTCCAATACGCCGACGACGACACAGGCTGATCGCTGCTTTTCCGGACTACCGCTCTTGACGGCGTATTCCAAGTGCAACTCCTCGGTCGTGGCCTTGTCTGTGGAACTATCCTCAGTCTGTCAAGGAAGCGCGCGCCTGACCGGCGCTCACTGGTATCCTCTTGCCCCTTGGGCAGCGCTGAACGGCTGCGGCCGTCCCGTTGCCGAGTCGGCGACGGCGCACCCGCCCAGTGCGGCAGTCTAACGCAGCATTCTGCAGGAATCGCGGGGGAGAGGCCACCGGCGAACCGAACAGCCTTTCTTGCGAAGTTTTCTACCGACAACGCACGGTGCCGCGCCGCGCGGGCAATACGGTTGCTTAACTGAAAGAAGAGGGTGCCAGCGTGGGACTTTCCATTGTCAGTCGCTACCTGATCCGCGAGATCGCCCAGGCTTGGCTGGCGGTCACGCTGGTGCTTGTGGCCGTGCTTTTCACCAATCGCCTGGTGCGTTACCTCGGTGATGCGGCAAGCGGCAGCCTGCCGGGCGACATGGTCATGCAGCTCATGGGTTACAAGGCGTTGAGCTACCTGGCCCTCGCCATCCCGGGGAGTTTCTTTCTTGGCATCATACTCGCGCTGGGGCGGCTGTACCGCGACAGCGAAATGGCCGCACTCGGCGCCTGCGGGGTCGGCCCACGGGAGCTCTACCGCGCGCTGGTCATACTGGTGGTGCCGTTGACGGTGGTGATCGCCTGGATGGCTCTGGAAATGGGGCCGTGGGCCGCACGGGAAGGGCGCGAGGCGGAGCAGCTGGCGCGTGAAGCGGTGGAGATCCAGGCGATACGGCCCGGGCGCTTCATCCAGTCGAGTCAGGCGGACGGCATGTTTTATATTGAACGCTTCTCCGAGGACGGAGAGCGCATGCGGAATGTCTTCCTGCAGGCCCGCCGGGGCGGCGAGCAGATCCTGCTGGCAGCCGATGAAGGCTACGTGGAGGCGGACCCGGATACCGGTGATCAGTACCTCATGCTGCTCGACGGGCGGCGCTATGACGGCGTACCCGGGAGTGGCCGCTGGCGGGATTACCGCTACAAGGTTCACGGCGTGCGAATCGCGGAAGGTGAACCGCCCGATGTGCGCGTGCGCCGGGACGGGCAGCCCACGAATGAGCTCTGGGGTTCCGACGATTTGCGGGATACCTCAGAGCTCCAGTGGCGGCTATCCATGCCGGTGATGGTCGTGACCCTTGGGTTGATGGCGATACCCTTGAGCCGCAGTTCGCCACGGGAGGGTCGCTACGGGCGGCTGCTGCTGGCGGTGCTGGTCTACGCCGTGTACTCGAACGGCTTGACCCTGAGCCAGGGTTGGCTCGAGGACGGCACCCTGCCGCCCTGGATTGGGCTCTGGCCCGTGCACGCCATCGTTGCGATCCTGGCGGTGGTGTGGCTCTCCCGTCAGTACGGGCTACTGCAATTGCGACCCGGCAAGGGGAAGCCCGGGCGGAACCGGAGAGGCGCATGAGAATCCTGGACCGCTACATCGCCAAGGCTGTGATTGGCGGCAGCCTAACGGTCCTACTAATTATTGTCTCCATGGAGCTGGTTTTCTCCTTTGTCGAGGAAAGCGCGGATATCGATGACGAATACACCGCGTTGCAGGCGTTATTGCACGTTGGTTTAACCGGACCGCAACGTGCCTACGAAGCCTTCCCGATTGCCACGCTGATCGGCAGTCTTATGACCCTGGGCGGCATGGCGGCGCGCTCAGAGCTTGTGGTCATGCGCGCGGCGGGGATGTCTGTGCTCAACATCGGTCGCTCGGTCATGGTCGCTGGTGTGTTGCTGGCGGTGGTCGCCGCGGCGATTGGCGAATGGGTGGTGCCGCCGGCCGAGCGGGCGTCGCTGGACGTCGAGGTGCAGGCGCGCGGGGGTGACGTCTCCATGCTGAGCCGCGACGGCTTCTGGGCACGGGATGGGCGGCGTTTCATCAGCGTCGGCTCGGCACCCAGTGCCGAGCTGCTCGAGGATGTGACGATTTACGCGTTCGACGGCAACCGGGCCCTGGAGCAGGTGATCACTGCCGGCCGCGCGGCGTACCAAGGCGATGGCTGGTTGCTTCAGGATGTGCGCCGGAACCAGTTCGCGGACAACAGCGTTGCAATTGAGGCTGAAGAGAGCATGTTCTGGGAGGCCGGCCTGAGGCCGGACGTCCTGGACGTGGTGGTGGTGGAGCCTGGGACCCTGTCCATGGTTGATCTGTGGACATACATCGGTTACCTGCAGCGCAATGACCTCGAGAGCGAACACTACGAGCTGGCATTGTGGCTGAAGATCGGCACACCGCTTGCCACGCTGACCATGCTACTGCTCACCATCCCACTGGCCTTCAGTACCTTACGCTCAACGGGCGCCGGGCAGCGCATCTTTGTCGGCGTCATGATCGGTATCGCCTTCTACCTGGCAAACCGGCTGTTGAACCACCTGGGCCTGGTCTACGGAATCCCGCCGATGATCAGCGCCCTGCTGCCCACGCTCGTGTGTCTGGCCGCGGCGGTTTACTTCACCGCGCGCATTCGCTAGGCATTCCCCTGGCTCAATAACGGCCCGCGTAAGTCATTCCCGTGGTTCAACAACGACCCGCGTACCCGCCAAGTGGTCGTGCCAGGCCGGTCGCTGGCGGCTTCCGAGACTCCACAGGAACACCCCCGCTACGGGGATCCAGGCGATGGACGCCAGTCCCATCTGATAGCTCAGAATAAAGATCAGAACCAGCGGGACCCAGGCCAGCAGGGCGGCCCCGTAACGCAGGATGGCCGCCCGCCAGGTCACGGGGCCACTGTCCGCGCGCCGCAGGCGCAGGCGCCATGCTTTCATGCCGAGTGTCTGGCCGCCGTGCGTCCAGCAGTAGCCAAAGAACAAGAACACCACCGTAAGCAGGTAGGCTTGGTAGAGCAGCGTTGCCGGGCCGAGGGCGTCTATGGCTTCACCGCCGGTAACCGGCAACAGCAGCGCCGTTGCAGCGATGACAATAGCGGTCACCAGCATGGAGTCGTAGACAAGCGCGGCGAGCCGCCGGAACAGGCCGGGATACGGTGCCTCGGATTGGGACATGCGCTTTCCTTTCCATTTTCGGAACCGGAATGTACTTTCCGGACAGATGGAGTATACGAAACGATTGAGCGGTGCCACGACACATAGCCGCCAGGGTGAAACAGCCCTGGGCGCTTGAGCAATTGCGCGAGCGACCAGGACGTAACCAAAGCCAAGTGCCATGGAAGTAAAGGAATCGCATGAAAGCGGCTGAACTGTATCAGCCCATCACCAAGTACGCCGCGCAGGTCGCCGAACTGTGCGAGGACACTAGGATAGCGGATCTACGGTCAAGCCGCAGAAGATCGTCTCGGACCTGCGCCAGGCGCTCGCCCCCGAGGATATCGCCATCTCCGACGTGTAGGCGTACACAAGGCGTAGATGGCGCGGCTCTACCCGGCGAAGCGGCCCAATACCTGTATTATCTCCAGCGGCTTTGCCTCTGTGGGCATTGCCGTACCGGGCGCGCTGGCCGGCTGGGTCTCCTTGCCACCGAAACCGCCGCCCATGCGCCGTGTTTCAATGACCACCGCTGACCCCAGTAGCTGATGGTATCCTCGGCGAATACCGGATCGCCGGCGAAGACAGGACCCACGTCGCGCCCGGCAGGCAGATCGTCGGCGGTCATCACCGCGCAGCGCCCGCAGCCGCTCCACCGTCTCCTTTTCGGTGGCGCTGAAGTGGTCGTTACTCCCCAGGCCGTACATGCGCTCGGCGGCGGCGATGATGGGCCGGTAGCCAGTGCAACGGCACAGAGTACCGGCGAGAACATCCTGAATGCGCTGCCGCGAGGGGCGTTTTTCGCTGTGGTACATGGCGAACAGTGACATTACGAATCCGGGGGTATAGAAGCAACACTGAGAACCGTGGCACTCCACCAGGGCCTGTTGCGTCGGGTGCAGGGCACCGTTGGGGCCGTGCAGGCGCCGCAGTCGCCCTCGGCGCAAGCCCTCCTTCGTCCCGGGGAGCTCGGCACGGGTGCGCGGCCACTGCAGGACGGTCATGTTCGGGTACACGGCGTGGACTTCGCGCTCGGTGGTCCCTAGTGTCCTGTCCCGCAAATAACGTTACGATTGTCGCAGCCCTGACGGCCCCTGGCGGCGTTGCGCCTCCTCGCCGTAGTCCCCGCTACGCCTCGTCGGCGCGCCTTGCCAGGAACCGTCAGGATCCACGCCAATTTTCGCAACTTATTTACGGGACAG
>NZ_SKOG01000006.1 GCF_007120195.1 Aquisalimonas sp. | reverse complement strand
GTCACCAGCCCGGTCCAGCCGTCCGCGGTGTCGGCCACCAGCGTCTTGCGGTGGTTGGCCTTGAAGTTGAGCATGGCCAGGAGGCTGCGCAACGGCACCGCCTCGTCGCCGACGGGATTGGGCAGCCAGCCGCTGTCGGGCGCGTCGCCGAGCCACTGGCAGCACAGCCGCCACATGCCGGACCATGCCGGGTTCGAATCGCGCAAGGGCTCCAGGCGGCTTACGACCACATCCACACCGGCAGCCTCGAGCCGCTGCAGATTGTCATTCTCGATCCCGCCATATACGGTATTGATGGGGTCCGTGATGAGGATCACCGGCATCTCAGGGCGCTCGCGCTTCTTGTCGATCAGCGCCGCGGCCACCTCCTCGGACAACGGACGCATGTCCTCGCCTTCCGCCTCGCCGGCGAAATCGTTGAACAGGAACATGTTCAGGACAACGAGCCGTTCCGCACCGTCGATGAGCTCCCGTACGCGCTCGACGATCTCGTGATCCGTCTGCCGCTCCCCTGATGGGTCCACCCAGGTATCGTCAGCCAGGAACCGGATCTCGCCCGCGGCACGCACCGGCATCGCCACGCTGACGCCCTCGGGCAGAGGCTTGCTCGTGTGGTAGGTGGCGGTGCCCAGATAGGCAAGCATCAGCGCCGTCGCCGCCAGCAGCAGCAGGCGCCGCGTCCGCGGCCGGGTTCTGGTCATCGGCCTTCTTGTCATGAAACCAGGTTCAGCCTCCTGCGGTTACGGGCCCCAGGCTCGTTCGACCCGCTTCGCGAAGAAGATATCGGGCTTGCCCGGGCCGTTCGCATCCGGCATGACGCCGGTGATGCGAAAACCGAGCCGCAGGTAAAACTCGCACGGATGCTCGCCGCGAAGTTTGCGGAATTGGCGGATCGCACCGGGCACGTCCGCGTACAGATCGATGCCACTGAGGCTCGTCTCCCCATTCTCGTCGTCGCTGCCCAACCACAGCGTGGTTCCGCCGCGGTCGGCCACCATGCGCTCCAGGTCATGGACCAGCGCACGGCCAATGCCACGGCGTCGATGCGAAGCTGCAACCACCAGCGGGTGCAGTTCCCAGACCCGGCCACGGTAGGCCGGGATGCCGCCCACCCAGCCGAGGACGTTATCATTCAAGTCCACGGCCACGCGGCTGATGCGCTCCGCTGCCACCGAGTCCTGCACCTCGCGGCGCGCGCAATCGAGATCCTGCCACTCCTCGGTTCTCCCGCGAAAGCTCTCATGCAGCAGGACGGCGGCCTGATCCAGCAGGGCCGGATGGTCCCCGGTGAGATCAATGATGCGCGGGTGGGTCGGCATGGCTTGCACCTATCGCGAACGTGTCAATGGCCAGCTTTCCCATGGAGATGACCCCATCCAGTTGTTGATGGCAAATCCGCAGTGTCACTGGAGTCATCGTATCGCACCGGAGGAATTTGACAGTGCGATCTCGATGACGCCTCCATCGAGGGGCCTTGTTTGGCCGGCGTGCACGGACAGGCCTCCACGCTCACGTCCCCCGTAATGAGACGCTGTGGCGCCTGGCACACACCACGCCACCAGGCTATCGCCTGACTTTCGCGTGCGCCCGTGCAAGTCGGCCGAGGGTTGTTGAGCGATCCGCAGTGACGGTTTGCCGCCCGTGGTTCACTTTGGCAGCGGTGCCTGAACGAAACCCCGTTGCGGCAGCTGGAACGATATGGCCGCCGCGACCGCCAGAATCAGCCCCGAGCCACCGAAGGCGATCCAGTGGCTGCCGAATACCTCGTAGCCCCAACCCCCCAGCCACGAGCTGATCATGGCGCCGACCTGATGCCCGAGATAGGTCCAGCCGTACAGGACGCCGACCAGGCGGATGCCGTAGACATCCGCCAGGATGGCGGAGGAGAGTGCAATGCTGCCCGCCCACACGATGCCGGCGACGGCGGCCACCACGTACAGCTCCCACGCGGTCGCCACCAGCAACAGGGCGAAGAAGCCCAGGCCACGAATCAGGTAGATCATGGCGAGCAGGTTCTTGCGCTGCAGGATATCCGACAAGCGCCCGAGCACCAGGGTGCTGGGGATGGCCACCAGGCCGATCAGGCCGATGCCGTACCCCGCGGTGATCGGGTCGAATCCATGATCCACCAGCATCGGTACGCCATGGGTGCCGAGCAGGTTCATGCTATAGCCGCAGGCGAACAGCCCGATGGCGACTTGCCACAACGGCCGCGTACGAATGGCCTCGCGGAATGTCAGTAACGAGTCGCTGGTGGCGGTCACGGGCTTGGCCGACCGGTCGTCCCCGCTTCCCTGTGCCGGCAGCAGGTCGGTGTTGGCCGGGGCCTGGTCGCGGATGATCAGAAAGGTGGTCGGCACCACCAGCACGAGGAAGACCACAGCGAAGCCGAGCAGCGTGTTCTGCCACCCCACGGCCTGGATGGACCACGTCAGCACCGGGGTGAGTACGGCGATGCCCGCCATGGAACCGGTGGACAAGAAGAACAGCGCCATGCCGCGGCGCCGCGTGAACCAGCGGCTGATCACGGGCGTCAGCGCCACCGGACTGGTAAACGACAACCCCAGGGATAACAGGACGCCGTAGGCCAGGAAAAACGTGAACGGGTGGCGAGCGGTCACCGTCCAGATAATTGAGCCCAGCACCACCACAGTGCCCAGCAACAGCACGAAACGCGTGCCGCGGGTGCCGGCCAGGTGCCCGGCGAGCGGCATGCCAAGACCATAGCAGAGCATACCGATGGCCACGATTCCGGCCAACAGGCTGCGGCTCATCTCCAGGTCTTCGGCCATCGGTATGAAAAACGGCCCGATACCCATGCGCATGCCCACGGTGAGCAGCGTAATCAGTGTGGCGGCCGCTACGATGTTCCAGCCGAAATACCAGCTGCCGGTATACGATTCCCTCACGCTTCCGCCTCTTTGAGTCAGCGCCTTGTGAGCCCGCCACATTATGGACGCCCGGCCGCGGACCAATTGTCTCCTTGACAGTACAAGGCCAGGGAGGCTGTGATCGGCGGGCGCAGGAGCAGTCTAGCGCGCCGTCTCCCAACCTTCTCTGAAATCATGTCAGGTCTCAGAGGTGTGATGCGCACGTCGTGGCCTGTGTTCTGCGCCGCTCGGGGTCAAGAGCGGTCATTCCTCCTCGCCCCGGGGGGAAGGCGTGCGCGCCCGCCTGCGAAGCACGGTGGCCTGCGCGTACTCGGGGAAGCGACAGGCCTGTAGCTCCTGTTATCGATGGGCCAACGCGAGTGTCAACGGTGCCGACTTCTGTCCCCCGCCGGGGCATCTGCCTTATTGGCCGATGTCCTCGAAATCCCCGTGTCGCCCCTTGCCGCCGGAGAAGCGGCCGGCACCAGAGACCCCCTCCTGCGACAGAACGCCGATGCCGTTATACCACTCCCGACGCAAACCCTCGCGAACGGACTGCCCGTGCTGGAGATAGAGCGAGCGACGATCAGCGCGGACACACTCCTGGGGAAAACGGGCAATCTCGTGGGCGAGTGCTTCCGCCGCGGCGCGCACGTGTCCAGTCGGTACAACCTTTTCGCATAACCCGATTCGCTCGCATTCCTCCGCCGGCACCTTGCGCCCCGTCAGCGTGATCTCCATGGCACGCCCCAGACCTGCGAGGCGCGGCAATCGAACCGTGCCACCATCCAACAGCGGAATGCCCCAGCGCCGGCAGTAAACCCCAAAATACGCACTCTGCGCCATCACCCGAATGTCACACCACAGGGCAAGCTCCATTCCGCCTGCCACCGCAGGCCCCTCGACCGCCGCCATTACAGGTTTGGCGAGCGCAAGCCGGGTTGGGCCTAGCGGACCACGAGGCATTTCGCCTTCATCGGGTATCGCCAGTTGGTCGAGCATCGCGTTCAGGCGACTGCTTTCGGCAAGGGAGCTTGCGTACTTGAGATCCCAACCGGCGCAAAACGCGCCGCTGGACCCGCACAGTACCGCAAGGGAGGCCTCCGGGTCGGCATCGAACGCCTGAAAAGCATCAACCAACGCGTCCGCCGAGTCAGGATCCATAGCATTGCGAGCCTCGGGCCGGTCATGAATGATTGTCGTCACTGGCCCGTGAATTTCGGTGCGAACGACCATCCTCCTCCCCTCCTGTGTTCATTGTCCTTGCGGCGTTCAGGGCGTCACCGCCGTATAAAAAAAAGCCACGGCCACTGAAGCGATTTGTCCGCGTTCGGATACTTGCGCCGTAGCGCAGACGGCATGGTTACCGGTAGCCGCGCACACTCCACAACACGCAACCCGGCGCCGTACATCAGAGACGCCATGAGT
Source organism: Aquisalimonas sp. (assembly GCF_007120195.1). Classification (GTDB taxonomy): domain Bacteria; phylum Pseudomonadota; class Gammaproteobacteria; order Nitrococcales; family Aquisalimonadaceae; genus Aquisalimonas. The sequence goes on along the minus strand of NZ_SKOG01000006.1, from coordinate 144 downwards.
CCATAGGGGGACTGCAGGTGGCGGATGATCGCGACCGCCTCATCGTGGGACAACACGACGGGCAGCCGCGGAGGGCGTTTCGCACGCACGGTCTCGCCGATGTCTCCCAATGGTTGTTCCAGCACCTTGCCGTACAGGAAAACC
>NZ_SKOG01000183.1 GCF_007120195.1 Aquisalimonas sp. | reverse complement strand
CCTTCCACCGCCCGGCGCAGATTCTCGGCCAAAGGCCTGCCCTGGCGAACGGCAAACACGCCCGCCTTCTCCCGCGGATGGTTCACCATGGTGGCGATATCGCCGGCGGCGAAGATATGCGGATCGGTGACCGTCTGCAGCGTATCGGCCACCTGGATGAATCCGTGCTCGTCCAGGGCCAGGCCAGTGTCCTGCAGCCACGCGGCACCGCCGGCGCGGGTCACCCAGACAATCTCGTCGGCATCCAGGCGCTCGCCGCCTGCCGTCTGCAAGCAACCGGCACGCACCTGGTTCACCTCGGCGCCGCAGTGCACCTCCACGCCCCGCTCGGACAGCACCCGCTCGAAACTCCGGCGCACGAAACCGTTGTGGGTGGGCAGGATCTGCGGTGCACTGTTGAACAGGTAAAACGCCAGCTCGTCCGGGTTGCGTCCCAGTGCGCGCAGCTCGTTGCGCAGCCGATACTGCATGGCCAGGGTCAGTTCCACGCCGCCGGCGCCGCCACCCACCACGGCGATACGGGTTTCCCCGGGGTGGTTGCGCACACGCTCCAGCAGGGATTGCCAGCGGTCATTGAAGCGGTGGATCGGCTTCACGGCGACGGCGTTCGCCTCAGCGCCGTCGACCTGCTGCACCTGCGGCGTGGAGCCGATATTGATGGAGAGCTGATCATAGGGCACCGGCGGCCGCGCGCGGCAGAGCACGCGTGCGCCATGACGGTCGATGCCTATCGCCTCGTCGCGGAAGAAGCGCGCGCCGGCGAACTCCGCGAGCCGGCTGAGATCGATGTGGACGTCGTCATAGCTGTAGTGACCGGCGATGTATCCCGGCAGCATGCCGGAGTACGGGGTGTGGGTATCGCGACAGATCAGGTTCAGGCGCACGCCGGGAATCGGCTTCATGCCGAACCGGCGCAGCACCCCCACATGGCTGTGGCCGCCGCCGATCAGAACGATATCACGGAGAACCGGCTGCTCCGGTGGCTGCATGGGCAGGTCCTGTTTACGTGGTGAATGTCCGGGGCGCGGGCTGGCGGCATTGCCAAGGCCCCGGCAGGATCACGGCTGAGGCCGCTTCTACGCCGCCGATACTGCCTCAGTTGCGCCTTGCAAGGGCGCCACAGGCGATGCCCCTTATGAGCGCTGAGTTCGGTCCTTCTCGTTTTGCGCCTGGATGGCTTCGCGGGCTTCACGCCACTGCTCGTCCGTCCATTCGCGCAGCTCGTAGAAGTTGCCACCGGTGGCGAGATAGCCACCGCCATCCATCATGATGGTCTGCCCCGTGAGCCAGGGACAGCCATCGGACAGCAGAAACGTGGAGAGGTTCTGCAGTTCCTCCATGGTGCCGGCGCGCCCCATGGGGTTGACCTTCGCCGTGCGTTCGCCGGGCTTTTGGCCCGGACTCAGCCGCTTGCTCATACCCTCGGTGGGGATCTCTCCTGGGGCGATGGCATTGAGCCGGATACCATAGCCGCCCCACTCCGTGGCCAGGGATTTGGTCATGGTGTTCACGGCGGCCTTGCTCATGGCCGAGGGGACGACAAAGGGGCCGCCGTTTTCAACCCAGGTCACCACGATGGAGACCACGCTGCCCGCGTGACCCCCGGCGATCCAGCGCTTGCCGACGGCCTGGGTGACATAGAATGTGCCGTGCATGACGATATTGGCAATGGCATCGAAGCCGCGGGGGGAGAGATCCTGGGTCCGGCTGATGAAATTGCCGGCGGCATTGTTCACCAGCCCGGACAGCGGCCCATCCTCGAAGATGGTGGCGACCATGCCGTCCACGGCCTGGGCGTCGCGGATATCCAACCCGAACGCCTTGACGCTGCCGCCGTGCATGTCCATGAGCTCGCGAGCGGTTTCCTCGCACACCCCCTGGCGACGGCCGCAGATATAGAGATCGGCCCCCAGCGCCAGAAACTTCTCGGCCATCCCCCTGCCAAGACCCGTGCCACCGCCGGTGACGAGAATACGTTTGCCCTTGAACAAATCCGGCTGGAACATGGTTGCCTCCACATGGTGTTGTAAGGTTAGTACATTACTCCCCCACCTCCCGACGCTCCAACAACCGACCCATGTGTTCTGGAACAGATCGCGCCCGTACTACCCCGAATAGTGATGTAACCAGGAGACAGTGATGCTTTCAGCAGCAGAGTACAAAGAGTCGCTTCGGCGGTATCAGCCGACGGTGTACCTGAACGGGCACGCCGTGGAATCGGTTGCCGATGAGCCGGGCTTTGTGCCCGGCGTCAACGCCCTGGGCGTGACCTATGACTATGCCCTGGACGCGGACCACGCGCCCCTCATGACGGCGACACAACAGAGCTCGGGCGAGCTGGTCAACCGCATGCTGCACATCAACACCAGCAACGCGGATCTCATGAACAAGCTCGAAGCGGTGCGCCTTATCTGCCAGGAAACCGGCTGCGCCCAGCGCTACCTGGCCCACGACGCCTTGAACGCCATCGAGCAGTCGGTGCACCGTGTCGACGCGCACAAGAGCACCTCCTACCGGGAGCACTTCCGGGCCTACCTCCATGACGCCCAGGCCCGGGATCTGTCTCTGGGCATTGCCATGACCGATGCCAAGGGCGACCGCAGCAAGCGCCCGCACCGGCAGGCCAGCCCCAATACCTATGTGCACATAGTCGAGCGCAACGGTCAGGGCATCGTCATCTCGGGAACCAAGGCCATCGTCACCGGCGCGCCGTACATGCATGAATTCCTGGTGATGCCCGGGCGCAACATCAGCGAGGCGGACGCCGATTTCGCGGTATGCTGTGCCGTGCCCTGCGATGCCCCGGGGCTCACCATCGTCGCCCGCCCCGCCGGGCGCCCAGGTGAGAACTCGGCGCTGTTCAGTAACAAGTACGGCCAGTCCACGGGCGTGGTTGTCTTCGACCAGGTCTTCGTGCCGTGGGAGCGCGTATTCCTGGCCGGGGAATGGGAGCACTCCGGGGAACTGACCTACAACTACGCCACCCATCACCGTCACAGCTGCATCGCCGCCCGGGCCGGTTTCGGGGACCTGCTCATCGGTGCCGGCGCACTTATGTGCGAGGCCAATGGCTTCGACCCGGGCCGTGAGACCCACCTGCGCGATCAGATGGTGGATCTGATCAAGATCACCGAGGGCTTCTACGCCTGCGGGGTGGCTTCCTCGGTCTACGCCAAGCCGGACCCGGATTCGGGCAGCTTCATGCCGGACCCGGTGTACGCCAATATCGGCAAGCTGCTCCTGTCCACACAGATCTATGACATGCACCGCATCGCCCACTACGTCTCCGGCGGCTTGATCGTCTCCTTGCCCGGCCCGGACGAGGATCACAACCCCGCCACGCAAGCCAACCTGGCGGATGTGCTGCGCGCCAACCCCGAGGTCCCAGCGGATCAGCGCCTGCAGACGGCGCGCTTTATCGAAGACCTCACCGCGTCCTATCAGGCGGGCTGGTACTCGGTGATCAGCATGCACGGCGGCGGCTCACCCCAGGCCATGACCCAGGAGATCTACCGCCACTATCCGGTGGGCAATAAGGTGGAACTGGTGGAACGACTCATGGAGCGGGGGGTTGCGCATGATCCGAACCGCCCGATCACGGCGAACCGCCAGCCCGGCCGCTGCTGCGCCCAGGGATGCACCCCAACCGGCGAGCCCATGATGGCGGATCTGCGCACCTTGAAGAACAAGCGGCAGTAAGGGAATGGCAATGTTATTCAGGTGTCCGTTAACCGCGGGCCGCCAGTAGGCCGGGACGATATCGCGCGCCCCGCTGCCGATTAAGCAGCGGGGGCGCGTTACGAATGGGCCATGACCACGCCGGCCTTAGCCGGTCCCCGGGCCGATCCCAGCCACCACATGACGCAACTTGACTCCTGATAAGATAGGCGACGTACAGAGAGCAGGTTTGATCGCAATACACAGTGAGCAACCATGATCAGGCAATTGGTATTGGTGTTGATTTTGGTCTTCATCCTTGCCGGAGTCGGCTGGGCAGGCCAGCATGAGGGCGGATCTCCCCCGGATGACGAGACGATCAGCGAGCAGGAGCGCGAGACCGACGAGCGCATGGGCATCTGGGAAGAACGCATGCAGGAAATCGGCCGCCAGGCTGACGATTTGTCCCGGGAGGGGCGTGAACGCCTTGAACGGGCTTGGGAGGACACGCAGGAGCAGCGAGACAAGCTCAGTGAGGCATCGCGGCAGCAATGGGAGAAGGCCAGAGGCCGCCTGGCAGATGCGATGGATCGACTGGAGCGCGCCTGGGAGGCGGCAACGGAGGAGCAGCCGCCCGAACAAGAGCCGGATTGAGCATTCCAGACCACCCGGCCTGACGTTGCGCCAAATCCGTCTGTGCGCCCTCGGCGCAATTTGTTTGACGGTGCATTACGCTCGCGCTAATGACACCCTACGCCCTGCTATCGGGCACAGTGCCATGGCATGGCT
>NZ_SKOG01000229.1 GCF_007120195.1 Aquisalimonas sp. | reverse complement strand
ACGAGCGAAATGTTGCCGACATCGGTACGCGTATTCGCAGCATTCGGCAGCAACGAGGGCTTAAGGTGAAGCAGCTGGCCGAGGCTGCGGGCATAACCAGCTCACTGTTGAGTCAGGTGGAGCGCGGCCTCAGCAACCCGTCGATCAACACACTGCGGGCCATTGCTCAGGCGCTCGACGTGCCGATCGTCGTCTTCTTCGAGCAGCACGACCGCAGCGACGATCTCGTCGTTCGCCGCGATGCTCGAGCCAAACTGAGGCTGCCCAACTCGGAAGTCGAGTACGAGCTGCTGTCGCCAGCCGGTAGCTCCGTCTTGCAACTCTTTTTGATGCATCTGGAGCCGAAGTCGGCTTCGCTGAACGCCCCCATGTCCCACCACGGGGAAGAAGCGGCGCTGGTCCAAGAAGGCCGTGTAGAGCTGGAGCTGGGGAGTCGCCTCGTCACACTGCATGCCGGCGACAGCGTCTTAATACCCAGCGGCACGCTGCACCGCTGGCACAATCCGCAACCGCAGCCGGCGACCATCGTCTTTGCCATCTCGCCGCCGTCGTTTTGATCCACCGCGCTGCGCGCGAGAACCGGCCCTATCGACCCCGCCGACTCCGGTTGTAGGCCCCGCCAGGGTGCTAGCTATACGCTGTAGATCCTCGTTGGGAGGCCGGAGAGAATCTCCGCACCGGTCTCGGTTATCAAGATGGTCTCCTCCACCACCGCAGTGCCGAACCGGTAGCGGACCAACATCGGTTCGAATGCGAAGGCCATGCCGGGCTGCAACACGTCGGGACTACCGCGCCCCATAAGCGGCCGCTCAAACAGCGAAACGCCGACCCCGTGCCCGAAGGCCGCCGGCATCGCCTCCGACTCGTAGCCGTAGGCGCGAGTCGCATCCTCATACAGGCGGGCGAGCTCAGCCACGGCCGTGCCCGGCTTCATCGCAGCAATCATATCGTGAAAGACGTCTTCGGCCCTTTGCAGCATGTCCAGCGCATCGCGGGGAACCTCGTCACCGACAGCAACACATCGGGATAAGTCGGCGTTGTACCCCTCATAGCTTGCTCCCATGTCCAAAAACACCAGCTCACCTGCCTTCATGCGGCGCTGAGACGGGTTGGCGTGCTTCAGCCCTGCTCTGGGCCCTGCCACGACCGCTGTGCCGAACGCCAAGGTCTCGGCTCCCGCGAGGAACATCTCGGCGTGCGCTTTGCTCGCCACTTCGACCTCCGAGGCACCGGCTTGAACGGCGTCCATGGCCGCTTGAATGCCGGCGCCTGAGATGACACACGCCTTCCTTAGATACTCAGCCTCCTTGGCCGACTTGGTCAGCCGTAAGGTGAGCATCATGTCGTCACAGATGTCCGGCTGGCCGCCAAGGGATTCTCGCAAGGCATCCCAAGCGCCGACTGGCATGACACCGAACCCCGACAAGCCGATCCGCGCGACATAGCCTCCCCTCGGGCCAGCTGCCTTGTCCTTGAGCCAGTCAACCGCACGCCTCATCAGCTCGGGTCCGTCAGCCGCAGGCACGAACTCCTCGACCCAACTTTCCCAAACCATGGAGTGCATGGGCTCCCCGTGCAGTAACCAAGTAGTGCTGATCCACGACTGTCCATCGCTCGTGACCGCCATTGCGCTCTCCCCGCCATGCGACTGGAGATTGGCCAAGTAGCGCAGGTTCGCATCGAGCCCTTGTCCGTAGATGAGCAACGCCTCGAGCCCCCTTGCCTCCATCAGGCCGACAAGCCGTGCCACTCGGTCGCGGTATTCTCCCTCCGGAAAGGGCAACCGCAACCACTTGCGGCGCTCCGCCCAATCGTAAGGCACCTTGATCTCATAGCTACTCACGGAAAAGCCTCCTTTCGTTGGTCTCGTTGGGTCGACACGCAGTGCGCGAACGATCGCGGTCGCTCGCGTTCTGGAGTCGCTGCCATCAGCACCGCTACTTGCCCGCTGCGACCATGGCGCCGATGGTTTGTTGTCGCGATCTGCGTCACGCCACATTCGCCCTTGGCGGTTCGCGAACCTCACTTATGAACTGCAGCAACGCCGAGTGATATGCGGCCGGGTCGTCCCACATGGAGAAGTAGCTGCCGTTGTCACATTCCGACAACTTGGCCTTTGGCATGCTCGCGGCCATCGCCTCGACGTCATCCACACGAATGGTGTCATGCCGTCCCACAAGCAACAGCGTGGGCACCGAAATGCTGCCTAAGCCGCTCGAGCGCCCACGCGAGAATAATCCAGCGCGACATCGACAACGTCTTGGCTACGGGGCGCGATACTGTCCGGATTGGCATGGACATGAATATAAGTCGCATGCTCTAGAAACGGCTCCTCAATGCCCCTGTGTAGCTCAAACAGCCGTGGGTACCGCTTCATAAAACCGAATATCCAGTCGGTGCCCTGCAAGTCGGGTAGTCGTTCGGCGGTAACCGGCTTTAGCTCTGTACGCGGCACGTCATCCTCTCCCCTCCTGAGCTTGCCTCCATGTCGAGCCTTCCTTAGTGTTTGGCAACGACAGGGATCTTCATCGCGACATTCCGGCGACGAACACCGTTGAGGCTTGACACCAGGTTTGTCACCGTGCAGGCATGGTTGGGGATGATCTCCAACCGGTCGCCGGGCACCACCACCGAATCAGAAGGCACAGCTAAGACGGCCAACTCCTCGGAAAGCCTCTCGATATGAAACTCCGGGTGCCCGATCACAACTCCGAAACCTCGAACAAGGTTGTTGCCATGGGCGCCCCGGTCACTGCTCAGGGTCTTGCTACCAACGTCCAACACGACTCGCTCGGGTACTGGTCGACTTACCACCGTCGCAGCAACCCGCAGCGAGCACTGCTCCTGCCGAGCGACGCCAAGGGCAAGCTGAATCGCATCATTGAAAACGTAATTCCCAGGCCTGATCTCCGTTATCCCCTCTATGGCAGCGCCGATCGCAACGGTAGGCGTCGAACCGACGGCTACGGTGTTGCAGCGGAGGCCTGCAGCGCGAAGGCAATCCGCAGCATCCAGCACGGCACCGGCCTCTTCGCGAGCCACATCCGCCACTTGAGCAGAGTCCGTACAGCCATACACTTGGCCGGCGTGAGTGGCGACACCCGCAAACCACACGTGCGGTCCATCGTGGAACTCACGCGCAATGCGTACCACCTCCCGCGGGTGACTACCAAGCCGCCCACTACCGCAATCGACCAGCAGCTCGACCGCTACCTCGCAACGCGACGCGGCCGCTATCTTGTGCACCAGTCGGACCGCCTCCGACGAGTCGACACTTAACGTCAGCCTGACATTGCGCGCTAACCTTGCCAGCCTCTCACACTTGCCCACACCCACAGGTGGATACGCCAAACAGACATCCTCAATTCCGGCTGCGGCCATCGCCTCAGCCTCGCCGATCGTTGCGACCAGTACTCCACAAGCACCAGCGTCACTCTGCAAACCAGCAATCACAGGCGACTTGTGCGTCTTAACCATGGGGCGCAACTTCACCCTATGCCTTTCGGCGAGTGCCGCCATCGCCCGAACGTTCCGCTCAAGCACGTCCAGGTCAACGATCACAGATGGCGTTTCGACCTCATCTATGGTGAATGTGGAGTCGTCGAACTCAGCTGTGTCCGCTATCGGCACAATCAAGTACAGCTTACCAATATTAAGCTGCATTGAAAACAGGGTTGCAGGCCGCCTCGAAGAGACCGCAGAAGCCTCACTCGGCGATGGTGATGGTGGCGCCGGCCACCGGCAGGACGGCGACGCTGGCCGGTACTTGAGAGTCGGCCCCGTCGCCGGTTAAGCCCGTCACGCTCAGCTGGACGGCAGTGGTGCCGGCGGGATCGGGCTGCGAACGCGAACAGGCAGGCAGCACGATCAGGACCAGCGCCAGCATCGCGGCTGTGAAAGCGCGCCTGCGCACGGATCGGCGGTCGCCACCGTGCCGTCCTCCGGCCTAGGAATACTCACGTCAGCATGTGCGACGTCCACAAATGCAGCAAGTACGCCAACGAAAGACGTCAGACCCGCCCGACTTGGCAGTGCGTTTGCCACCACGACCATCCTCCTCCGTTTCGGCGGCACAGCCACCGGGCGGTTCGCTGGGGCCGCCACTCGCCAGGGGCCTAGCCAGAGGGCCGTGTCATGGGCGTGCACCGAAGCGTGCCATCAGGCTGCGACTCCAACGAGTGCGTTACCTTTGCCCAGTAAACCATCTTGGTGGCAACCGGCCCAAAGGGCCGCAATGTCAGAAGCTAGCTGCTAAGTGGGGGTACTCGGTCTTAGTGAGACGCAAGGCGAAGCAACTTCGCCGCCACAATGGATAGTACAACTCCGAAACCCAGGCCCAGCTTCGGAGCAGGAGGTTAGGATGGCTGGAACCGGTGCTACGAGAGTGTCAGGCGCTTTTGCAGTTGTTCGGACCGTAGGTCGATCGGCCCCGGTAGCAAAGCAGGT
>NZ_SKOG01000016.1 GCF_007120195.1 Aquisalimonas sp. | reverse complement strand
CGCTGGGATTCGCTCAGCATGCGAGTGCTGTAAGCAGTTTCCACCTCGGGATCGAGGTCCTGGGGGAGGATGCTGCGGACGGCATTGTCCTTATCGACCGGATCGAGACCGCCCCCCTGAACCATGGACATCCGGGTAAACACCAGCGGATCCGCGGTCGCGAGGCGCATAATGGAACTGCCCAGGCCACCTGGAGGCACAGAGGCCATGAGCACGGCTGCTGACGCCGGAAATTGCTCGAGGTACTTCTGCACCACCATGCCACCCATGGAGTGGCCGATCAGAACGGGGGGCGTCTCCATTCCTTCCACCACGTGCCGCAGATCGGCAACATAGTCACGGATGCTCGACTGCTGCAACTGCTCGCCCCCTTGGCTCGCGCCATGCCCGCGCAGGCTGAGCGCGTAGGCGTCAAACCCGTGCGCGGCGAACCAGGGGAGGAAATGCTCGTCCCAGCACCACGCACCCGCATAGGCGCCGTGGACGAACAGCAACGGAGGAACCCCGCGGCGCCTGGTGGTCGAGGGTGGCCGGTGAATGACTTCCAACTTGGGCTGCTCCACAGGAGCGAGCGCACCGAACGCGAAAAATCCCAACATGATTGTTCTCCCCGTCGCCGCTGGTTCCTGTTTCAGGACGGTCGACAATTACCCGAAGCGCCTCGCTCGATAGCCGACGCCCAATGCGTACAAGCTAAAACATACAACCGAGTGCGGTCCGTGCTTAAGCAAACATAGGCAATCCCGCGAACCCAAGCGCAAACCCGAGGACACCCACCCAAGATCGTTCGGGTCCGGGTGCCGGCGCGCTATTCGGTCTGGCGGCGGCGGGGGCGAATCCTCCTAGGCTCACACTCAGGGCAATTCGCGCAAGGACGAGCATGTTGACCTCAGCGCGGGCGCCGCCCGTTGGTCTGTTCGGCTGAGGTCATCCCGCAACGCTCTGAATTGCTGTCACCCACCGGGGCCGGCAGGGTTTCCACTGGCCTGTGGGGATGGGCGGAAAAGGGGCGGTGCCGAGGACCTAATAGAGCCGTATTTCGGGATGATGTCAGGCACACGACCCTTCGCCACCCGTAAATTACCGGTTGACCAGTTCGGAAAAGGGCATTTTTCCATCCTATACTCTATCTGAACGATGCTTCCGTAAACGCAGGTTGCGTCCCACCCCATCAAAAGGAGCAGGAAGATGACGGTAAGGAGATCGACGGCACTAGCCGCACTTTCATTCGCATCCGCGCTGACGATTGCGGCTTGCGCGACTCCGGTCGAGCGACCAGACAGGAAGCTTGCAGAGGCCGAGGAGGCAGTCAGGGACGCCGAGGCAACCGAGGCGCGCGAACATGAGCCGGTGCTCCTTAACCAGGCGCAGAACAAGGTCCTTGATGCGCGAGAACTCATAAATCAGGAGGAATACGCAACAGCCGAGCGTTTGCTGGAACAGGCATTGGCGGAAGCGCAGCTTGCCGGCGCCCGCTCCGAATCGGCGCGGATGCAGAAGGCGGTCGATGAGTTGAACGAAAGCATCGAGTCAATGCAACAGGAAATTGGTGAAGAACAGTAACCGTGCAGGTGCCAAAAGGGAGGATTACCCTCATGTTTCGTACAACCATCGGATTGGCGCTTGCAGCCGCATTGTCCATCATGCTGAGTGCTTGCGGGACCACAACCACCGAGCAGCTCGAACAGGCAAGAGCCGCCTACGAGCGTGCGGAGAACGACCCGGAAGTCTCTCGCAGTGCACCGGGCGAATTGCGGCAGTCAAGGGACGAACTGAGCGCGGCGGAACAGCTTGCCGAGAGCAGGGAAAGCGAGACGTTGATTGATCACAGGGCGTACCTCGCTGAACTGTACGCACTGACCGCCGCCGAACGTGCGCAGACCTCGCGGTTGCAGCAGGATATCGAAGAAATGGAAGAACGCCGCGAAGAGATCGAACGGGAACGCCAGGCTGCGGAAGCCGAGCAGCTACGCCAACAGCTTGAGGAAATGGAGGCGGAAGAAACAGAACGCGGCATGGTTCTGACGTTGGGCGATGTTCTGTTTGAAACGGGTCAGGCTGACATGGGTGAGGCTGGCCTCAGCACCGTAGGGCGGCTTGCTGACCTCATGGAGGAGCATCCAAACCGCCGCGTTCGCATTGAAGGGCATACCGATAGTGTCGGCGATCCTGACTTCAACCAGCGGTTGTCTGAGCGCCGCGCACAATCAGTTAGGAACGCGCTGATCGAGGAAGGTATCAGTGGTGAGCGGATCGAGACCCGTGGTTACGGCGAGGATCATCCGGTGGCGACCAACGATACGCCGGAGAACAGAGCGCGCAACCGCCGTGTCGAGATCATTATTTCTGACGGAGACGGCAACATTCGGGATCGTTGATCGACCGAAATGGTGACCAGGAGGGGAGACCCTCCCGCTCACCATCGGCGCTGGGAGGTGCGACTGATCAAGTCCTCCCGTAGGGCCGCGATAACTCCCCGGCCAACACGCCTTCGAGCCGGTGAAATGCTGCGGATGAAAGTCGATCAGTGGCACCAGTTCCGCAATCAGTTCGTTCTCCAGCGTGGCGCCGTTGAGTTTTGCCGGCAGGTCGGGGTGGCAGATCTGATTGTCCGTTAGGACGAAGTAGCCACGCGTCATTACTGCGATTGACGTAACACATGGCCACCGGCAGGTTCTGCATCTGATCGCTTCCTACCTCCAGAGGCACCAGCATCTGAAATATGATCAGGTCGGTGACCGCCGCCTCGGCGCGCCCCGGCGCCTCAACCCCGCGCCAGGGCGTAGAGCAAATCGCCTTCCACCCAGATGCGCATGGAAACGCCGTGTCCATGGAACGTGCGTGGGCCCTGGCGGTCATCCATCGATCGGCCTCGGCGACAAGAAGCGATGCTCCGGCCACGGCACCGCCGCCGTCGCGTAGAGTGAGGGCGCGGGAGACCTGGCTGTCGCCGTTCCGCCGCAATCGTATCCAGGGTTCATGCACCAGATCCCGGGCGTCCTGAGTCCCGCCGCACAGCGCTACCGCATAGCGATAGCCTGACTGGATCAGCTCCCTGTCGTCAGCCACCCGGGCATCTCCCGTCCTGTGCGCGGCGTAGTCGTGTTCAAGCCTCAGTTCGGCCTTCTTGTGCCCCGGCTGGTTGCTACGTAATTATGCGGATGGACGTTGCGGCCCGTTGCCAGTAAAGGTTGACTGTCGTCGGTAAAAGACGAGCTTTCGCGTGTCGCCGCTTCGGCATCCGGTTTACCAATGAGCGTCCTGACAGCGAGGATCGAGGGTTTATGGGCAAGTCCGGGAAAGCGAGAAAAGGCCCAAAAGGGCCGCCGAAGAAACCGTCAGGAAAAGGCCTGGATGCCGCAACCATGACCCGCCGCGGTTTCCTGGGGCTGGCGGTGTTAAGCATTCCCGCCATCTGGATTGGTATGGAGTGGCGCTCGCGTGGGGCGCGTGCTGACATCGGCGTCATCGGTAATGGGCGTCCCGTCATTGTCCAGGTGCACGACCCGGGCTGTCCCACGTGTCGGCGCCTGCTGAACAATGTCGAGCGCGCCTACCCGGCATTCAGTGACGACATCGAATTCCGGATCGTCGACATCGAGACGCGGCAGGGAGCCAGCTTCGCCCGGGAGCACGGCGTAGAACATGTCACGCTGGTGTTGTTCGATGGCGCCGGAGAGGTTCACCAGATTCTCGAAGGTGTGCGCTCCGTGGACGAATTGGAGAGCGCGTTCCGCTCGCTGCAGCGTCAATCCTGAGCCGCGCGGGTTCGTTTCGAGCCAATCCCTTGTCAGCCTGACTGACAAGGGCTGTGGGCACCTGATGCGCTACGGTCTACATGTGACTGCCATAACGGCACACCACTTGCGCGCTTTTCTAACGCAATGGGCTCGCCTTCCCCGCGAGACGAGATGGCTTGCACTGTGTTCGCGGTGACAGCTCTTGGCTATGCGTCCGCGCTATCCGAATGTCTGCTCTACCGGGCCCTAACCGAGGACTTTATAGCGCAGTCGACGGCTGCGAAGTTGTTCGGCAGTCGGCAAGCGAATTCCAGAAGAACCGGTTACTGACAGAGGCTGGAACGGATGCCGCTGACCATCAGTGGCGAAAACGTCCTCATCGACAACGACCCCGCAGCCCGATGCGCTTTCCATATGGAGCACATCAGCCCCTGCCGATCTCCGAGGGCTCGGCGCGATGCGGCGCTTCATTGGTCGTCCATCTGGCCCGTGAGCTCGTTGTCGCAGGGTTCCCCCCGGCGCACGGCGTCGAGGTTGCCGAGGGTGACCTCGGCGATCTGGGTCATGGCCTCGTCGGTGAAGAAGCCCTGGTGGCCGGTGATGAGCACGTTGGGGAACGTGAGCAGCCGCGAGAGCATGTCGTCGGTCAGGATCTCGTCGGAGAGATCGCGGAAGAAGATATCCTCTTCCTGCTCGTAGACATCCAGGGCCAGGTGGCCCACCTTGCCGGATT
>NZ_SKOG01000062.1 GCF_007120195.1 Aquisalimonas sp. | reverse complement strand
CCCGAGCCCGAGCCCGACGTCACTGAGGAGGAGGTCGTGGTGGATGCGCCACCCGCCGAGGTCGACCACGGGGCGCCGGACCTGGACTGGGGCGAGATCGAGGCCCGCGAAATCACCCTGTTCCTGCCCGGCCAGGCCTCGATCGAATGGATGCAGGACGGCAGCGAGCATGGGGGTGGCCGCGCCCTGGGCTTTGGGGACCGCTGCCTGTGGTGTCACCAAGGTGAAGAAGCAGAGTTTGGCGAGCTGGTCACCAGCGGTGAAGGCGTCGAATCGGAGGACCTGGGTGACAAGCGCGGTCACCTTGACATGACAGTCCAAGCGGCGTTCGACGATGATTACCTGTACATGCGTTTCGAGTGGGAGGACACCGACCATGCCCCACTGCCGTTCGTCGACGACGGTCGCATGGATCCCGACAACCCGGTGAAGCTCAACGTGAGCTTTGCGGACAATCAGCCTGACCTGGCCGCGGAATCGGGATGTTGGGCGAGCTGTCACCATGACAGCCGACACATGCCTGATCACCCGGATGCCGAGGCCATCGCCGAGTCCGATCTGGCGGAGCGGTTAGATCTCTCCGAGGGGGTGACCAAATACCTCGCGGAGAGCCGCACGGAGATCGAGATCCGCGGTCGCCGCGGCGCTGCCCGGGGTGGCTGGGACAAGCTCGTCGATGAGGACGAACTGCAGGCGCTGCGAGAGGCCGGCGTCTACCTGGATATTGCACGGTTCAAGAGCGGCGATGACCGCACCGAGCTCGGCCACGTCCTGGAGCAGCGGGAATTCGCCGACAGTGAGGCGGTGCAATTCACCGGCGAGCTCGATGATGGTGTCTGGACTGTCTACATGACACGGGCATTGCGCCCCGGTGAGGACATGGGCAAGGCGTTGGACACGAACCAGCTGTACAACCTGGGGATCGCTTTGCACGACGATTACGCCAGCTCCCGGTTTCACCATGTCTCGTGGCAGTACGGTTTGACCTTCGGCGCCGAAATTCCCGGAGATTTCGACGACGACATGGTGGAGTTCAACGCACAGCGTGTTGGTGAGTGACCAGCACGCGCAGCAATGGAGGTGACACCATGCGTTTCGGCACACTGCTCGTCGGCGGGCTGCTGCTGAGCCTGTTTGGCATTGCCCACGCGGATGGGGAAGTCGTCGAGGTGGAGCTCAAGGATAACCAATTCCACCCCGCCGAGGTGGAGATCCAGGTCGGCGACACGGTGCGCTGGGTCAACGTCGAGACCCGCACCAGCCACGATGTCTATTTCCCGGATCACGGCATCGAATCACCGCGGTTTTTCCCGGAAGAGTCGTTCGAGCACACGTTCGAGGAACCCGGCACCTACGACTACCATTGCCGACCCCACGAAGACCGCGACATGCGTGGGACAATCCACGTGCAGCAGCGCGAATAACTGACGACGTGCTCGATGCATCAAAATCTTGCAACAGGAGTAGGCCATGCGACCACCCTACCGCGCCGCGCCCCTCGCCGCGGCGCTGCTTCTGCTGATCCCCTGCACAGCGACGGCCGAGCAGCCACTTGACGGCTACCGGGGCGCCGAGTTTGGCATGTCTGTGGAGGAGCTCAGGGCATCACTGGACACCGACGACATCGTAACCACCAATTACGAAGAGACGCCCGCAGGGGATGTTATTATCGATGGTCATCTCACGGAGGACGAGAACACCGGAGTACGCTACGTGTTCCCCGGTGGCCGCGATGAGCTGGCACTGGTTGTTGAGTTCCGCCCGGACACCACCGAGGCCGATGCACTCAAGGCCGACCTGAGCGAGCGCTACGGCGAGCCTTGGGCGGAGGATATGTCCGAGGCATGGTACGAACAGCTAAAGCACGACATGCCAAACGGCGTAGAGAGCCTCATGGTCTGGGGCGGCGATGCTCCCCATCGCAGCCGCTTCGTGCGGCTATGGGCTTTCGATGATTACCTGTCTGTGGAATATCTGGACACGGAGCTGCTCCAGGGAGCGCCGTGAATTCAGGGAGTTCTGCCCGCAGGCCGGCACCCGCCACGTGTGCGCCCAGCGGGGCTGCGTTGCGTGCGTGATTAGCCGGCAGTTGTGTGCGCACGCGGCGCTATATCAGGGGGAGCCATGAACCAACACCGGCGCACCATTGCCTATTCCACCGTCGGCGCCGCGTTCCTGCTTGTTATCGCCACACTGGCGTGGACGATCAACAGCTACAATTGGGGCGTCGCGCTGATGCTGGTTGCGCCATTTGTTGTGTATGGACTCATCCGGCTCGCCCGCCGACTCGATGCCTGGGCCGACAATCAATAGCCGCCCCTTCCACCATCCGACGCGGCCGGCGGTTACGCGGTGCGTTCGAATTCCGCGCGGATTTCCGGGTCGGTGAGCTTCCAGCCTACCCATGCAAACAGCCCCGCCAACACCGTCGCGGTCGCGATACCGGCGGCAAGGATGCCAATCAGACCGGCCAAAGGGTTTTCGTGATTCACTGCAGGGAGACCGTCGTCCGGCAAGAGTGTAAAGACCAAAGGGCTGATGGAGACGGCGACGAACATCACAATGAACCCACACGCCAACAGCCCCACAAAGAACTGCCGGGCCCAGCGGCGACGCTGCCAAAGCGCAATTGCCGCGGACGCCGTTAATGCCGCGCCCAGGACCACAGCCGCGGCAAGCCAGTGCCGTATACTCACGAGCCACTCGATGCCCCCAGTAAGCCCACCCGTGCCCCGACTCCCTTCCAGGCTTGCCGCCGCGTCGGCAAACGGGAATGACACCTGGGGCAGCGAGAACGCGGCGATCACGGCTAGGATAATTAGACCGGCAAAGCCGAGAAAGAACACCGCCACTGCGCTCACCAGGTTATTGCCAGCCCGATGGGGCGCTTGTGTAGAGGTCGATATGGCCATGACTGCCCTCTCTCTTTGCCTATGTACCCGACGGACCGCCTAGCCACAACGCCTTGGGATCCGGCACAGGCTGCCTGTCCATGAGGTGGTTGACGCCACTGGCACAGCGGGCGATCACCCAGACCACCCACCCTGCGATGACCAGATAGCCCACCAGGCTCCCCGTGAGCAACAGGCCCACCAACAAAACGGGGAGGCCGAGCCAGAAACTGCGGATCTGAAAGGTGTAATGACTGTGCAGCCACGCGGGAGCCTTGCCTCGCGCCGCGTGGGCGATGAGCACTCCCACGGGAGCAGTAATCACTGTCAGCATGCCCATGAAAAACAGGATGTAAACGGTCATCGGCAGGGTGCGACTGCTCTGCCGGTCCTCTCCTCCCGCGGTGGCAAAGCTGCCCATGGCGATCTCCTGATCACTGCATTATCGACACGCAGGCACTACGGTCCGCGTGCGACGGCAGGTGCAAGCGCGCTATCGCTTTTATGCAGCATGGGACAAGCGCCCCACCGCCGCCTTGACCACGGTCAACGTGCCGGCGATCCGACGCCGTCGCTCGTGTCCTGTAACCGACATTCGGGTACAGGACACTAGTCCTCCCGGGAATCCAGACCCAGGAGCAAGCGGCCGTTGTCCAGCATGTCCGCCCGGCCGTTCTGGCTGGCTTCACGCAGCCGCGTCGTCGGCTCGTGCATGAGGCGGTTGGTCAGCGTGTGCGCCAGGCACTCCATCACCGCCTCCGGGTCATCGCCACATCGCAGCCGCCGCTTGGCACGGTCCAGCAAGGCGTCCCGGTGGGCGATTCCGCGCTCGCGGTAGCGCCGGATCACGGGCACGGAATCCAGGCTGCGTAGCCACTGGTGAAACCGCTCCACCTGCAGGTTAATGATCGCCTCGGCGTGCTTGGCCGCGTCCTGGCGCGAGCGCACATTGCCCTGGATGACTGCCTGGAGATCATCCACCGTGTACAGGTAGACATCATCGAGCTCACCGACTTGCGGCTCGATGTCGCGCGGCACCGCGATGTCCACCATGAAGATGGGCCGGCGTTTGCGGCACCTCACCGCCTGCTCCACGCTACCCTTGCCCAGCACCGGTACCTGGCTGCCGGTGGAGGCGATGACAACGTCGGCCTGCTCAAGGTGCGTGGGCAGTGCCGCCAGATCCACCGCCTGACCGTGGTATCGGCTGGCCAACTCGCGCGCCCGCTGGAGGTTACGGTTGGCCACGATAAACCGCCGCATACCCTGCTCGTAGAGGTGCCTGGCCGTGAGCTCCATGGTCTCGCCGGCGCCGATCAACAGCGCCGTGTAACCGCTGATGTCACCGAGGATCTGGCGCGCAAGGCTCACCGCCGCGAAGGCCACAGACACCGGGTTGGCGCCGATGCCGGTCTCAGAGCGCACCTGCTTGGATACGGCAAAGGCGTGCTGAAACAACCGGGCCAGCACCTGCCCAAGGGTTCCCGCGTTCATCGCCTCGGTATAGGCGCGCTTGGTCTGGCCGCAAATCTGCGGCTCGCCCAAGACCAGTGAGTCCAGCCCCGGTGCCACACGCAGCAGATGGCGCACCATCTCGGTGTCGCGATGGATATACAGATACGGGCTCAGCCAGGCCGGGTCAACGCCGCGGCAGTCCGCCAGCCAATGTGGCACGACGTTGGACCGAGACGGCGCGTCGAGCACTGTATAGACCTCCGTGCGATTACACGTGGAGATCAGCGCCGCCTCGTGCACCCCAGCGCAGGCCCTGAGATCCGCCAACGCCGGGCCAACGCGCTGGCCATCAAACGCAAGCCGCTCCCGCACCTCCAGGGGCGCACTCTTGTGGCTGAGTCCGTACATAAACAATGGCATGGATGGTCCAAACCCGTCGGCGGACATTAGGGCAATGCCAATCACTGCCCCCGCGGTCGCGTGCGCGTCCCCAGCGACCGGCCCAACACACGCTTGCCAGCACCCACGACTGCCCCCCCCAACGCGACCGCCGTGCACCACCTCGTGCGCCTGTGCGCTCCGTCGGCAAGGGGGCGCCTCGCTTCCAAGGTGCCGCTTTTTCAAGTAACGCCCAAATTATCCGATCCATGCAGCGGCCCGCGTTGATGTGAATCAATGAATGGGGCAGAACATTCATACCATCTGCCCGGTCGTGCTACACGACCGAGAGGCTTAAGATGAGTGCGTCAGGCCGTGTTGTCCTGGATCAAGTCACGGGGGTCACTTCGAAGGCAGACTTCGAGCTGGCTTAAACGCGCGCGCAGACCGGGGGCGAGGCAATGAGTGAAGCAAAGCTGGACTGTATGGAGGTGTACACACGGCGCGAGGTCGCGTCGGCCGCCGTCATGCTCCACGGCCTCGGAGCCAGCGCGAACGACCTCTCCCTCATCGTCAAGCATCTGCAGCGTGCGCGCGAGTTGGGCCTGCACTACTTGGCTCCCAACGCGCCGATTCGGGCGATCACGGTTAACAAGGGTCGGGTGACGCGTGCCTGGTACGACGTGTTCGGCGACCCAAATGAAGTTCCGCAAGATCGGGAGGGTGTTCTCGCAAGCGCGAAGCAGCTCAGCGCGCTGCTCGATCACGAGCGCCAAAAAGGGATCCCCACGCAACGCACCATCCTGGGTGGGTTCTCCCAGGGGGCGACTATGGCCTTGCACGTGGGGCTTCGCTATCCCTACCGACTGGCAGGAATTGTGGCCTTATCCGGCGAGCTGGTACTGCCGGAGGATCTGGAACGCGGGCGCCACCCGGCGAATGCGCAAACCCCGATCCTCATGGTCCATGGGACGGCAGATCCGGTCGTACCGATCGAAGCCGCCGAGGACTCCCGCGATCGCCTACGTTCCATGGGCTATGCGGTCCATTGGCACACCTTGCCGGTGGATCACGCAGTGAGCCTGGAGGAAGTGGAGATCGTGGATCGCTGGATGTACGCAGTACTGACGGGCAATTCTCTGCGCGCAGATCAGTAGAATTCGTGATCGGGCATCAACCACCTGTTCGAAGGGGTATGACCGGCGCGGATCGCCTGCCCGTACCCTTCGGTAAAGCTCTCCAGCACTTCTTGCAAGGCGGCCTCAACGCTTTGATAGCGTTGCGTCTCCGGGACGCTCGGGCCATCCAACCCCGGGGCATGCAGATAGTGGCTCTGCTCTGCCTCGAACCAATCGCCTTCGAGCCCGGCATAGATGCGAACACGGATCACGCCCGGGATGCCCTCGAGCCCGAAGCTGTACTCCTCGACCAGACGCCTCGCCCCGATGAGCCCGTGCTGTCGGAATAAGCGTTGTGGAACGTGCCCTTGCTCACCCATCGCATTGCGCCCTCACTGCCAGAGATGCCCCATGAAAGCATAGATCGTCTAGAACGCGCGATCCCTTGACCAAGATCAAGGCCTGCTGCAGCCGCCGGCGCCACTATAAATTTGGAGCGATGCGCTTCCTATGCCTTTTGCTTTGGCTACAGAGTCGGGAGTTTGCGATGAACATAAGAATATTCGGTGTCGTACCCGTTGCTGCCGCCCTGTCGTTTTCCCTAGGCGGCGCTGCCGCACTGGCCGATGAGGGTGATCCGTCCCGTGGCGAAGAGCTCTCGCGCCCGTGCGCCGCATGCCACGGGGCGGACGGCAACAGCCCCATACCAACCATGTACCCCAGCATTGCCGGCGTTGACGCCGAGGTACTGGAGCAGATGTTGAAGGATTTCCGCGACGGCGAACGGGAAGAGCCTCAGATGTCTCCCCAGGCGGCCAATCTCTCCGATCAAGACATCCGCGACCTCGCCGCCTATTTCGCCGCTCAGGAGCCCGAATAGGGTCCGGTTATGGCTAGCCTGCTCAAAACGCTCCCGCTCGCTGTGTGCCTTTGGGCGGTGGCGACGGTTGCCGGGGCCGATCCCGATGATGAGCTCCGGCAACAGGTATTCCCGGAAGCAGACCGATTCGAAACTCTCACGGATGATCCCCCGGCATTCGCCGCTTACCGGGAAGATGAACGCCTCGGACTGGTCTTTGAGACCATCGATGTCGCGCCGGTTCCCGCCTATTCGGGCAAGCCAGTGAACATGCTGGTCGGCCTGCATCGCGACGGTAAGGTCACGGGCGTGGAGGTGCTGGACCATGAGGAGCCCATCATGCTGGTGGGCATCTCTGAGGAGCGACTGGCCGAGTTCACCGAGCAGTACGTGGGCAAGTCCATCCACGACCGCGTGCGGGTCGGACTCTCGGCGCGCAAGCGCGAAGGCTACGAGTACGTTGACGCGTTGTCCGGAGCGACCGTGACGGTCGTCGTGATGGGCGAGACGGTCATGCAGGCTGCCCGCCGCATGGCGGTCGCCCACGGACTGGTCGACCAGGAAGACGTCGGCCTGACCGAGGCCGCTACCGTCAGGCCGGACGCGTTCGAACCCTTGAACTGGCAAGAACTCAGGGACAAGGGCGGGCTTGCCAGGCTGCACCTCACCCGCGGCGAAGTCGATGACGCGTTCGTAGGCACCGACGCCGAAGGTGTGGACGCCGCACCAGAGGATGCGCGGGATGCGACCTTCATTGATCTCTATGCCGCCTATCTGAATACGCCTGCCACCGGTCGCAACCTGCTTGGCGAGGGAAACCATGATCGCCTGATGGCACGCCTGGGCGACGGCGAGCACGCCATCATGCTGATGGCGGACGGGCGCTATTCCTTCAAGGGGTCTGGTTTCGTTCGGGGCGGCATCTTCGATCGGTTTCAGGTTCACCAGGGGGATACCGCGATCCGATTCCGGGATGCGGACCTGGTTCGCGCGCCAAGTCTGGTGGTCGAGGGCGCGCCGTCACTCAGCGAGCGCGACATCTTCATCGTGCGTGAGGAACACTTGTTCGACCCGGGGCAAGCATGGGAGCTGGAGTTGCTGGTCCGCCGTCAGGTCGGGGCACTCGATTCCGAGTTCGTAAACTTCGGTATCGAGTACGACCCCCCTGAAGCCTGGTTCGATATGCCCCGGCGCAGCGCCATGGAGGCCGACGACGACCGCCCCCTCTGGGTGTCCGTCTGGGAGGATCGCGTCATCCAGATCGGCGTCCTTGGAACCGGCCTGGCCGTGCTGGTGTTGATCCTGCTGTTCCAGGACTGGCTCACCCGGCGGCCGACGCTACTGCACCGGATTCGCGTCGGCTTTCTCATCTACACCGTGGTGTTCATCGGCTGGTATGCGCTGGCACAGCTATCGGTGGTGAACATCTTCACCTTTTCCAACGCGGTATTCACCGACTTCCAGTGGTCCACGTTCCTGATGGACCCGTTGATGTTCATCATGTGGAGCTTCGTGGGCGCTTCGCTGCTGCTGTGGGGACGGGGCGTGTATTGCGGCTGGTTGTGCCCGTTCGGCGCCATGCAAGAGCTCATCAACCAGGCGGCGCGGAGAATCCGGGTGCCGCAGATCGAACTCCCCTTCTCCGTGCATGAGCGACTCTGGGCGCTTAAGTATATAATTCTGCTGGTTCTTTTCGGGATCTCCCTGCAGTCGCTCAGTACAGCGGAAGTCTACGCCGAGGTGGAACCCTTCAAGACGGCGGTGACCATGCACTTCCAGCGTGAATGGGGTTTCGTCCTCTACGCCGTCGTGCTGCTGGCGATTTCCGCAGTCAACCACAAGTTCTACTGCCGCTACATCTGCCCGTTGGGGGCTGGGCTCGCCATACCGGCGCGGTTGCGCCTTTTCGACTGGCTCAAGCGCCACAAGGAGTGCGGCTCGCCGTGCCAGATCTGCGCCAACGAATGCGAGATCAAAGCGATCCACCCGGACGGCCGCATCAATCCAAACGAATGCCACTACTGCCTGGAGTGCCAGGTGCTGTATTGGGACGACCACAGGTGCCCACCGATGATTCAGCGGCGCAAGCGACGAGAGAAGGCCACCCGGGTCGCCGGTGGTGGCACAGGCAAGCCCCCACCCAAAGAAGTCTTCGTTCCGGCTCCGGGCGGGGGCAGTTAGGGAACACAGTCACAGCAGAGGTGATGTCATGAGCGATCGAAACGACGAGTACAAAGACAAGGCCACGGGGGCCGACGACAACCAAGCCATCGAGAACCCCGGCCGGCGCCGCTTCCTTGGAGCCACCGCTACCGTCGGCGCGCTCGGTGCTGCCGGAGGGACCGGGACCGGGCTGCTGCTCGGCAGTGGCTCCACCGCGGCGGCTGACGATGCAGGCGACGCGGCTCACGTTCCCCTTGGGGAGCTGGACGAATACTACGGCTTCTGGAGCGGTGGGCATTCCGGCGAAGTGCGCGTGTTCGGGGTGCCGTCGATGCGCGAACTCATGCGGATCCCGATCTTCAATCACTGCTCGGCATCCGGCTGGGGTATGACGAATGAGTCCAAACGCATCATGGGGGATTCCTATCGATTCACCAACGGTGACGCCCACCATCCACACGTCAGCTATACCGACGGCAGTCACGATGGCCGTTACCTGTTCATTAATGACAAGTCCAACACGCGCGTGGCCCGCATCCGCCTGGATGTTTTCAAAGTTGACAAAATGGTCACGGTTCCGAACGCACAGGCGATCCACGGCCTGCGCCTGCAAAAAGCGCCGCGCACCGGGTACGTCTTCGCCAACGCCGAATACATCATCCCCCATCCGAACGACGGCCGCGACCTGGACGATCCGGACAATTACTGGACACTTTGGAACGCCATTGACGGCGACACAATGGAGATGAAGTGGCAGGTCCTGGTTGACGGCAATCTGGACAACATGGATGCCGACTACACCGGCAAATATGCCGCGTCCACCTGCTACAACTCCACGAAGGCCGTCACGCTTGCGGGCAAGATGGAGCCCGAGCGGGATTGGGTGGTGATCTTCAACATCGAGCGCATCGAGAAGGCTGTGGAGAACGGCGACTACACCACCATCGGCGACTCCGACGTCCCCGTGGTGGACGGGCGCAAGGGCTCGGCGGTGACGCGCTACGTGCCCATACCCAAAAACCCCCACGGACTCAATACCTCGACCGACGGCAAGTACTTCATCGCCGCAGGCAAGCTCTCGCCGACGGTGAGCATGATCCAGATCGACAAGCTGGACGATCTCTTCGACGACAAATTCGAGGACGAGCGTGAGGTTATCGCCGCAGAGCCCGAGCTGGGTCTGGGGCCGCTGCACACCAGCTACGACGGTCGCGGCAATGCCTACACCACGCTGTTTCTCGACAGCCAGATCGTCAAGTGGAACATGGATAAAGCCGTGCGCCACTACAATGGCGAGGACGTGGACTACATCATCCAGAAGCTCGATGTCCACTATCAGCCCGGACACAACCACGCGACGCTCTCGGAGTCCAAGGATGCCGATGGCAAATGGTTATTCTCCCTGAACAAATTCTCCAAGGACCGATTCCTGCCTGTGGGACCCCTGCACCCGGAGAACGACCAGATGATCGACATCTCCGGCGACGAAATGAAGCTGGTGCATGACACACCCACCTTCGCAGAGCCCCACGACGCGGTCATTGTGCGGCGGGACCAAATCACGACCAAGCAGGTCTGGGATCGGGATGATCCGATCTTTGCCGACACCATCGCCATGGCCGAAGCGGACGGGGTCGACGTCGAGCGAGACAATACCGTCATCCGAGACGGCGACAAGGTGCGGGTATACATGACCTCCCTCGCGCCCAACTTCGGGCTGTCCGAGTTCCGCGTCAAGCAAGGCGATGAAGTCACCGTGGTGGTCACAAACATGGACAGCATCGAGGATCTCACCCACGGCTTCTGCGTCATTGACCATGGCGTGTCCATGGAAATCTCGCCACAGCAGACGTCGTCGATCACCTTTACCGCGTCCAAGGCGGGTGTGTACTGGTATCACTGCAACTGGTTCTGCCACGCCCTGCATATGGAAATGGCGGGCCGGATGCTTGTGGAGCCGAAGGAGGCGTGAGGGCCGTCCATCCTCTCCCAGGGGCGATGGATGCCGCCCCTGGGCCTAGCTTGAAGGTACTGCCAACCTATGATCAAACTGACTGCCCTCCTGCTCCTGCTTGTCGGCACGGTGGCGGGAGCGGCGACGCCAGTGTCGCCCGGTGAGCTTTCCGCTCGCCTCGCCGAGGCAGAACCCGGCGACGTTCTGGTGCTGGAGCCAGGGGAACATCCCGGCGGGATGGTAATAGCCACGTCGATCACGTTGAAGGCCAAGCCGGGAGCCGTGCTGGACGGCGCCGGAGACGGGCATGTGCTGAGGATCAATGCGGCGGACGTCACCGTAGACGGGCTTCACCTGCGCAATGGCGGTGCCAATCTCACCAATCACGACGCGGCGATTTACGTGGAGCGGGAAGCGGAGCGGGCGCGCATACAGAACAATCGCATCGAGGCGCGCGGGTTCGGGATCTGGCTGAGAGGAACCCCCGGTGTGCTGATTGCGGACAACCACATCACCGGTGATACCGCCCTGCGCTCCCAGGACCGGGGCAACGGCATTCACCTGTACAACGTGAGCGACGCGACAGTCAGCGGTAATACGGTGTGCGAGACCCGCGACGGTATTTATATCGACGTCAGCAACGACAATCGCCTCGAAGACAATATCCTGTGCGATCAGCGCTACGGCATTCACTACATGTTCTCTCACCGCAACACCGTAAAGGGGAACCGGACCCGGGGCAATCGAACCGGCTTTGCTTTGATGCAGTCCCGCGACCTCGAGATCGTGGGGAATCACTCCCAGGACGACGCGGGGTATGGCTTCCTGCTCAACCATCTCACACATTCGCTCATCGCGGACAATACGGCGGTGGATATCCGGCATAGCACCAGCCCGGGCAGCGGCGGCGCCATTCGCGGTGGCGAGGGCAAGGCCCTGTTCATCTACAACTCCCAGCTCAATACCATCCGCGGCAATATCGTGGCGCGCACGGATATCGGCATCCATCTCACCGCAGGCTCCGAAAACAACAGCATCCACGGGAACGCACTCCTGGGCAACCGCACCCAGGTGAAGTACGTGGCGACGCGCACGCAGGAGTGGTCTGAGGACGGGCGAGGAAACTACTGGAGTGACTACCTGGGTTGGGACCTGGCCGGCGACGGCATCGGTGACGTCCCCCATGAACCGAACGACGCCGTGGACCGGATCCTGTGGACATATCCTATGGCCCGCGTGCTGATGAACAGCCCGGCAGTGCAGCTCCTGCGTTGGGTGCAACGCGCCTTTCCAGTCCTGCGACCCTCCGGGGTGACCGATAGCGCGCCACTGATGCGCCCGCCGCGCGGACTGCAGGAGGCGGAATGAACCGCATCGTCGAGCTGAACCAGGTCAGTCGCGCCTTTGGGCGCATCCAGGCCCTGGAACGTCTCGATCTGCGGCTTGAGACTGGTGAAGTGCTGGGTCTGCTGGGTCATAACGGCGCCGGCAAGTCCACGACCATCAAGCTCATTCTTGGCATCCTGGCCGCCACGGCCGGAGCGGTGCGGGTCCTCGGCGAGGACCCGCGCGGCCGCGGTGCCGGGCGCCTGCGCATGGCGACAGGCTATCTGCCGGAGAACGTGAGCTTCTACGATAACCTCACGGGTCGTGAGGTGCTGCAATATTTCGCCCGGCTCAAGCGCGCACCAACGCGTGCGGTCGGCGAACTCCTCGAGCGGGTCGGGCTGCGCGAGGCTGCCCACCGGCGCGTTCGCACTTATTCAAAGGGTATGCGCCAGCGCCTCGGTCTGGCCCAGGCGCTGCTCGGCCACCCGCGCCTGTTGCTGCTCGACGAGCCCACGGTGGGGCTCGATCCCATGGCGACCCGGGACGTCTACGACATGATTGACACGCTGCGGGATCGCGGCACGGGGGTGATCCTCTGCTCCCACGTCCTTCCCGGTGTGGAGCGCCATATCGATCGGGTAGCCATTCTCGGCAGGGGGCGGCTACTCGCCTCGGGGACCATTGATGCCCTGCGGGAGCAGGCCGGGCTGCCCCTGCACATCCGCGTGCGGATCACCGGGGCGAATGGCGCGCAGCGGCAGGCGCTTGGTGCAAACGCCCTGGAGACCCGGGTCGAGGATGACGGCACGATCGTCCTCAGTATACGCCCCGAGTGCAAGATGGCGGCGCTACAGGCCCTCCTCGCCGCCCCCGGCGTGGAAGACCTGAGCGTCGAGACCCCGACGCTCGAGACTCTGTACGCCCATTTCGACGGGCTCGACGGTCGCCGGGAGCAGCCCCATGCGTGAGGTGCTAATCGTCGCCGGCAAGGAATTTCGAGACGGGCTGCGCAACCGCTGGGTGCTGGCCATCACCCTCGCCTTCGCGTTGTTAGCGGTGGCGCTGGCCTGGTTCGGGGCAGCCGCCTCCGGGGAGGTCGGGTTCACGCAGGTTTCCACCACCATCGTCAGTCTGGCGACCCTGGCGGTGTTCCTCATTCCGTTGATCGCCTTGATGCTCGCCTACGACAGCATCGTGGGCGAAGACGAAGGCGGTACGCTGTTGCTGCTCATGTCCTACCCCCTGAGCCGGGTCGCACTGCTGTCCGGGAAGTTCTGCGGCCACGCGGCCGTTCTGGGGCTATCCACCATCCTGGGGTTCGGTGCGGCCGCGGCGGTCATCGTGCTCGTTGATGCCGGTGCGGCTGTCCACGACCTGAGCGGTCCCTTCGCCCTGTTCATCGGCAGCGCCGTCCTGCTGGGCTGGGCGTTCCTGGCCCTTGCCTACGTGATCAGCGTGGTCACGCGCGAGAAGGCCCGTGCCGCCGGGCTGGCGCTGCTGACCTGGTTTTTGTTTGTGCTGGTCTACGACCTTGCGCTGCTGGGGTTGCTGGTAGGCACCGAAGGGCGGGTGGACGGTGGCCTCTTCCGCGTATTGCTCCTGCTCAACCCCACGGACGTCTTCCGCCTGGTGAACCTCACCGGCTTTGAGGAGATGGCCGCAGCAAGCGGCATGCTCTCGGTGATGGCGGGGCAGGGTTTCCCCATCACCGGGTTACTGGCCATTCTTGCGGCCTGGACGATCGTGCCGCTGGCCGCCGCCGCAGGCCTATTCGCCGCGCGCAGAACCTGAACCATATGAGAACGCCGACATGACTACGCGACGCCAAACCCTGACCCTGCTCGCCAGCCTACCCGTCATTGCGGTAGCGGGATGCGATGGCGCTGCCAATGGGACAGCAGATGCCTGCCAGCCCACGCCACTCACTGACGAGGACGAATGCACCCTGTGTGGCATGACCATCGTGAATTTCCCCGGGCCAAAGGGGCAGGCATGCCTGCGCGACGGGGCACTGCTGCCGTTCTGCTCTACCGGTGATCTATTCTCCTGGGCCTGGCAACCGGAGTCCGCCGCCTCGGTGGTGGCACTCTATGTCCACAATCTCTCCCGCACCAGTTGGGACGAGCCGTCGGACGCGCACTTCATGGATGCCGAGGAGGCCTGGTATGTGGCAGGTCACGACCAGAAAGGAGCCATGGGCGAGGCGCTTGCGCCTTTTTCCGTGCGCGAGGACGCCAAGGCCTTCGCCGAGGCCCATGGTGGTAGCATCTTTCACCACGACGAACTCGATTGGCCGCATTTGCACGGTGATCTGGCCGACGGAGACCCATCGGCGACGCGTGCAGTCATCTGAGTCTGTTCATCTCAAGCTTCACGTGATGATAAGCCGGTGTATCGGGCCACCCTGCCGGCGAATTCCTCGCGCAGGCGGCGCCATTCCGCCCGGCACCACGGCGTGATCGTCTCAGGGGTTTCGTCGAGCGCCCGGTCGAGCGCGTCGGGGGCACACCACTGCCAGTTTTCGATCTCGTGCGGATTCGGCCGTGGCGTATCGTCGGTGCGGGAGAGAAATACCCAGCACAGTTCATGCTCCGAACCGGCCTCACCAAAGCGCGCGTGGTACTGGAATTTATAGAGATACTCGAGACCCCGCAGGCCTACCCCCAATTCTTCGGCGGCGCGCCGCTCGATCGCCTCGGTCATCGATTCGCCGCGCCGCGGGTGACTGCAGCAGGAGTTCGACCAAAAGCCCGGCCACAGACGCTTGTCAGCCGCCCGCTGCTGGAGGAGCACCGACCCGTCGGAGGCGAAGACAAACAGTGAGAAGGCCCGATGGAGCACCCCCTCGCCGTCGTGGCAGGCCGCCTTGGACAGGTAACCGATTTCTTCATCGTCCGGCGTCACGAGGATCAGATCTTCACAATCACTGGACACCGGAACATGCCGCCCATAGCGCTTGTCATCCAATTCGCACCTCCATGGCCCGATAACCAGCCTGCTTCATCGCATGGCAGACGCGGCCAGGATCCTTACTGCAACGCCGTACTTAAACGATGGATGCACAGCGAGACCTCTCCGCCGGTGATG
>NZ_SKOG01000230.1 GCF_007120195.1 Aquisalimonas sp. | reverse complement strand
GAGCTGCGGCCGCAGAGCCTGGTGCTGTGGAATCCCGTGGTACAGGGCAAGCAGGCGCTCACCCAGTTCCTGCGCCTGAGTATTGCCGGCCACCTGACTGGCGGCGGGGGCGAGAGCACGGGCGAGTTGCGCGCGCGGCTCGCCGCCGGCGAAAGCCTTGAGATCGCCGGGTATATTCTGTCGCCCGGGCTGGCGCAGGGCATGGAGGCAGCCACACTGACTCTGAATGAAAGCACCAAGCCGGAGCGGCTGGTCTGGCTGGAGGTCAGTTCCCGGGACGAGCCTGCGCTGTCGCCGGCCAGTGAGCGCGTGCTGGCAGCCTGGCGGGATGCCGGTTGGGCGGTGGACGCCGAAGCCGTCGCCGGTGACGCCTTCTGGGGGACCACCGAGCTCGTTGATGCCCCTGCCCTCATCTCGGCCACAGCAGCGGTGTACGCGTGGCCCGTGAGGCAAGCGCATTGAATGCACGGGAACGGACAATAGTGCTCGCGTGTGACGGTTACCGGCTGCCGGCCATTGTTCACGAGCCCGGAGCGCGCAAGGCGACGATCGGGGTGGTGGTGGTCGTTGGCGGGCCACAGTACCGCATCGGCAGTCATCGCCAGTTCCTGCTGCTTGCGCGGGAACTCGCGGCGAGCGGTATCCCGGTGCTGCGTTTCGATTACCGGGGCATGGGCGACGCCGACGGAGCGTTTGGTGGGTTCGAGGCGGTGGGGCCAGATATCGAAGCGGCAGTGGACGGCCTCATGGCAAGCTGCCCGGAACTCGATGGCGTGGTGCTTTGGGGACTTTGCGATGCAGCCTCGGCGGCCCTTTTCTATGCGCCTGATGATGCGCGTATCCACGGGCTGGTGCTCCTCAACCCCTGGGTTCGTACCGAGGCGGGCGGTGCGCGCACGGTCGTGCGTCACTATTACCGCCGTCGTGTGATAAGCCTCGACTTCTGGAAAAAGCTCATCCAGGGTGGTGTGAACCCGGTGCGGGTGCTGCGCGGCTTCGCCGACCTATTGCGCAAGGCGCGCACCACGGAGGACGCCTCGGAAGCATTGCCTGACCGGATGGCCCAAGCCTTGTCGCGGTTTCACGGGTCCGTTCTGCTCGGGCTCAGTGGCAACGACCTGACCGCCGACGAGTTCCGCGATACGGTCGCTGGCTCGTCACGCTGGCAGGCCGTGGTGAGTGCGCCACACGTCACGCGGGTGGACTTCCCGGAGGCAAATCACACGTTTTCGCGCCAGGAGTGGCGGGCTCAGGTGGCGCGCTGCACAGCCGACTGGATCCTTGGAGGCCTGGGCTCGGTGGGCCGGAGAGCTTCGGCAGGTTCGCAGCACCCGGCTGTATCGCCCCGTTGAGGAGTCACGCGCTGAAACCCCCGTTCTTAGAGGAATGCCAATCGGCGCTGGAATCAGCTTTCGCTGCTGCACCGGAAGTGCAGGTGGTGGTGGAAATCCCGCGCTGGAGCTTCCTAAAGCGGGGCAGTACCGGGGAGATCGACTTCGTCTCCCCGTTGCCGTGCCCGTTCAACTATGGGTCCGTGCCGCAGTACATTGGGCTTGAAGGCGATTTGCTGGATGCTCTCGTGCTCGGCCCGCGCCTGCCCGCGGGCACGTTGGTCACCGTGCGCGCCGTGGCGTCCATTGCTCTGACTGATCGTGGCATGACCGACGACAAGCTCATCTGTTGCAAGCGACCGCCTTCGGCGGCTGAGCTCCAAGGGGTCGAGCGATTTTTTCGCTTTTACGCACGATGCAAGGCGCTGCTGAACTGGTACCGCCGACGCCCGGGCAGAAACGCCTGCGACGGTTGGGACGAGGCGGCCGCGGCAATCGCCCGCGCCCAGCCCCGAGCACCGGACTGGAAAGCCCCCCAGGTCCCGTTTTGAGGGAAGGCCAAGGTCCGATGGCGGATGACGCCTACGCCCAAACCAGTCGCCACGCCTGTCCAAGGCGACCTGTAGACCTGTAGGGCGGAATGAGCGCAGCGTAATCCGCCGTCGATAACATAGCGCCGCAGGCAACCCGCATGGCACAACCGGGCACTACGCAGATTCACGCGGTGCATTACGCCTGCGGCTAATGCACCCTACGCCCTCCGATCAGTGCGCCGTAGACATTAGCGCAGCGTAAACCGCCGTCAAGACCGATGTCGTGTCCAGTACCGCAATGTCGCGAGCCTTTACACATCGTTTGACACCGGTACGGGCGCTCGTTGGCACTGCTGACAGGGGTGGCGCTGGGTGGGCTTCTCTCCAGGATGAGGACGCTTTGGCATACTTTGTGCTGTGAGCTGTCGTCCGGAACAACAATACCGTATGTCCGTACATACCCGAAGGATCGAGTCCTTGCGGCCGGGAACCGCACCAAGAACGTTGACCGAGTGCTGTGGTGGAGGGGGCAGGAGCATGCAGTCGGCAATTCACGAGGCCGTTGAGCATTACCATGCCGGCAACCGGGAGGAGGCGACCCAGTTTTGTCGGGCTCTACTGGTCCGTAATCCCCGACAGGCCCAGGCGCACTACCTCCTGGCGTTGATTGCTCGGGATGAGGGGCGTCTTGACGATGCGCTTACATTGTTCGCCCACGCCTTCGACCATGGTCTTGACGATCCCGGCGCGCGCTTTGATTACGCGCGCGTGTTGGCCCAGGCCGACCAGCGGTGCCAAGCCATCGCCCACCTGGAACGCGCCTTGCGCAAGCAGCCAGGCTTCACTGAGGCCAGATGGCTGCTGATAGACCTTCTACTGGAAGGCGCCAGGTACCAGCAGGCAGGGTGCTACCTGAGGCGCCTGATCAATGAAGACCCCGAGGAGCCGATCGCCCATTACCGGTTCGGGTTGTGCCAGTATTTTTTGCGGGATTTGGCGGCGGCGGAACGCCATTTCCGGCGGGCCCTTGATCTGGCCCCGGAATGGCGGGGCGAGATCCATGCCCGGCTTTCCGCGTTGCTCGAAGAGGCCAATCGTCCTGGCGCAGCGGAGGCCCACGCGCGGCAGGCCCTCGAGCTTATGCCCGACGATCTCGAGGCGCGCACGACCCTGGCAAAGGTCTTGCGTCGGCGCGGCGAGCTGGATGACGCGCTGGCTTGTCTCGACCGCCTCGACAGCGGCAAGGCGACCAATCAGGAACACGCCCGCGCACTCGCGGAACGGGGCGAGATCCTCGAGCAGCTTGGACGCTACGACGAGGCATTCCAGGCATTCCATTGGGCAAAGCGCGGGGTGGCCAACATTCGGCGGGTCCAGTTCGAGATCCCCTCCATGATGGAGGCGCTGCGACGCGCGGAGCGCTTTTTTACGCCCGAGCGCATGATGGCATTGTGTGTGCTCGGGCATGCGGGTGATTCCGAGCCTGTGAATCCTGTGTTCGTGACAGGCTTCCCACGCAGCGGGACGACGCTGCTCGAGCGGATGCTCAGCCAGCATGAGGGCATAGCAACCGGCGGGGAACTGGATCTCATCCCCCGCCTTGAGGCCGAGCTTGCCAACGAATTGGGTGCGCCCTACCCAGCGTGCCTGGAGCAACTGATCGAGCGGCAGGATGCGGAGACGCTGTCCAATCTGCGACGTCGCTATCAGCAGCGTCTACGCGAGGAGGTGCACATCCCCGATGGCACCCGGTGGGTCATCGACAAGCTGCCGTTCAACCTCGCCCACCTGCCGTTGATCCGGATTCTGTTCCCCGCCGGAGTCGTGGTCGACATGGTGCGCCATCCTCTGGACACCTTGCTGTCCTGCTATTTTCAGACGTCGCGGAACGACTACCCGTGGTCGTTCCGTCTCAGCGATACCGCGCTCGTTCTGTCCCACTTGCGAGAGCATGTGGACCGAATGGAGGCCGCCATTGCCCATCCAGCAACGTTGCGGATGGGCTACGAAGCCCTCGTGGCTGCACCAGAGACGGAGCTGGGCCGTGTCCTCAACGCCCTCGGCCTCCCCTGGGAGCCCGCCTTGCTGCGCTTCCATGAGCGTGGCGAAATGGTACGCGACGCCGGCTACAAGCACATCGCCGAGTCGCTGCACGACCAACGGGTGTATCGCCACCGGCGGTACCAGAACCAGATTCCGGCGGATCTGCTGCTGCAGCTCGGGGGGACCATCCGAGGGCTGGGGTATGAGGTGGCGGATTACTCCTCCGGCTAATTCGGTGATCGACCGCCGCCGCGGGAAGGGTTGTCGACGCCCGAACGGGGTACGTTTCACCGCGGCCAATCGAAGGGTTGTGACGGCGGATTACGCCCTGCAGCCATGCCATGGCACCGGGGCTGATCGGAGGGTGTAGGGTGCATTAGCGCCAGCGTAATGCACCGTTAAACTAGCCTGCGCCGCAGGCGCACAGATGCAACATCAGTCGTGGGCCTACGGCGCTATGTTATTGACGGCGGATTACGCTGCGCTAATCCGCCCTACGTTAATACGTTACGTGCGGAACCGCGCAGCCGCTCGCACCGCATACCGAATCCGCAGTCAGTGAAACACCGCCTCCGGATCTTCTGCGGTGAGAATGCGCTCGGACCACTCCAGCAG
>NZ_SKOG01000176.1 GCF_007120195.1 Aquisalimonas sp. | reverse complement strand
GGGGGGGGGGGGGGGGGGGGGGGGGAGGCGGTTCCTTACTCGTCGACGCCCTGCGGCCGATACAGCTCCACATCGCCCTCGTGGCGTAACCCCCTCACGTAGGACTCGATGCGCTCTTGGGTCAGGTTGCGCTCCAGTTGTTCGGTGACTTCCTCGAAACGCGGGGGTTCGCGATCCCGCTGGCCCTCGAGTTTAATGACGTGATATCCGAACTGCGTGCGCACAGGCTCCCGTGTGTATTCACCCTGGTTCAGGGCCATGATGGCCTTGCCGAAGGGTTTCACCATGTCGCCGGGCACGAACCAGCCCAGATCACCGCCCCGTGAGGCGGTCGGCCCGCGGGAATGCTGCTTGGCGAGTGCTTCGAACTCCTCACCCGTATCGAGTTTCTCGATCACGGCTTCAGCCTCGTCCCGGTCGGCCAGCAGGATATGGCGGGCGTGGTATTCCTTGAGCTGGTCCTTGCTCTCCATGAGCTGATCGAAATGGTCCAGCAGCTTGTCTTCGGAAACAGGCTCGCGCTTTAGCTCTTCCAGCATGGCCTGCGCAAGCACGGCGTGGTGCAGGTTGCGCATCCGCGCCTGCACCGCATCGTCCCTGTCTAGTCCGTGTGCGCGGGCATCCTGGGCGATCAGGGTCATCTCGACGAGCTCCAGGAGTAGGGTCTCGCGCTGGTCGTCATCGATGGTGTCCGGATTCTGGCCGGTGCGCCGCAGAATGTGGAATTGCAGCATGGCTTCGCTGATCGGCTCATCGTTGACCTTGGCGACGATGCGGACCTGGTCGCCATCGCCGTCACCGGTCGCCGGCGTATCGCGGTCGCAGGCGACTACGGCGATGGCGATTGGCAGCAGAATCAAGGTGCCCCAGAACGTTTGCGCCGCCCGCATCATGCCCGCTGGTCCTCATGTTCTTCCGGCGTGAGCGCGCGGATACTGAGGGCGTGGATCGTATCCCGGCGCATGGCGTCTCCCATGGCGTCGTAGACCAGCCGGTGGCGCTGCAACGGCCGCCTGTCCCGGAACGCGTCACTGACGACGAGCACACGGAAGTGACCGCCGCCGTCCCTCGCTCCCGCGTGGCCCGCGTGCAGATGGCTTTCGTCCTCGATCTCCACGTGTCTCACCGGCAGCGCCCGTTGCAGACGCTCCCGGATGATGGCGACCCGCTCCTCGGTCATGGCAGAACCTTCTTAAACGGTTTGACCACCACAGACGCATAGACACCGGCGGCCACGTAGGGGTCCGCGTCCGCCCAAGCCTGCGCATCGCGCAAGGACGGGAACTCGGCAATAACCAAGCTGCCCGAGAACCCTGCCGGACCGGGATCTTCGCCGTCGATCGCCGGGTGGGGACCGGCGACCAGTAGACGGCCTTCGGATTTGAGAGCGTCCAGCCGCTCCAGGTGAGCTGCCCGGGCTTGCTTGCGCAGGGGGAGGCTGTCTTGTACGTCCTCGGCGATAATCGCGTAATACATTGTTTTCATCCGCCTGTTGGTGCCTGAAGACAATTCGCGAGGTTACCATAGCCCTCCGACAGGCGGCTGTCAGCCAATCCGGAGTGCCAGCATGCCTCCGTTGGGGCGTAGCGCCAGGATGCCCTGGTCGGCTGCGCTTCACACATCAGGATTGACAGCCTTGGGCGGCATCCGTTCGCACGCTTCGGCAACACAGCACACTGGAGGGGCGCATGAGTCAGTATTTTGAGGTCCATCCACACACACCGCAGCCGCGGCTGATTCGTCAGGCGGTCGCCATGCTCCGGGAGGGCGGAGTGGTCGTCTATCCGACGGACTCCACGTATGCGCTTGGCTGCGTGATGGGTGCGAAGGAGGCGGTGGATCGTATCCGTCAGATTCGCCACCTGCCGCAACAGCACAACTTTACCTTGGCCTGTCGGGATCTCTCCGACATCGGCACCTATGCCAGGGTGGAGAATACAGCGTATCGCCTGCTCAAGGCGTTCACCCCCGGGCCGTATACATTCGTGTTGCGGGCCACCGCCGAGGTACCGCGGCGACTGCAACACCCCAAGCGCAAGACCATCGGCATCCGCGTGCCGGACCATGCCATCCCCCACGCGCTGGCCGAGGCGCTGGGCGAGCCGATTATGAGCACCAGCCTGCTGTTGCCCGAGCAGGACATGCCATTTACGCAGGCGTCGGACATTCGCGAGCGTGTCGGCAAGGTGGTGGACCTGATTATCGACGGCGGTCCCTGCGGCCTTGAGCCGTCCACCGTAGTGGATCTCTACGACGGCGTGCCGGTGGTGCTGCGCCGTGGTGCCGGCGATGCCAGTGTGTTCGAACAGGCGTGAATCGTCCCTGGCAGGTGGCGGATCAATACTTTCGAAGGTTCATCCTTTGACCAAGGTGGCTCTCGCCCCTGTGCCCCTGTCTTGCGAGCGGGTATCATGACCCGCCATTGCGGTGAACGAGAGGAGTCCGCGTTGAGTTCTCTACCGGCACGCCACAGCCGCGTCCTGTCTGGCATGCGGCCCACGGGGCGGCTGCACCTGGGCCACTACCACGGGGTCCTCAAGAACTGGCTCAAGCTGCAGCAGGAGCACGAGTGCTTTTTCTTCGTGGCGGACTGGCATGCGTTGACCACGCATTATGACGAGCGTGAAATCCTGGGCGGCAGTGTCTGGGAGATGCTCATCGATTGGCTTGCCTGCGGCGTGAACCCCAGCCTTGCGCGCATCTTCATCCAGTCGCGGGTGCCTGAACACGCGGAATTGCACCTGTTGCTGTCCATGGTGACGCCGCTGGGATGGCTTGAGCGCGTGCCCACCTACAAGGACCAGCAGGAGAAGCTGCGCGACAAGGACTTGGCGACCTATGGCTTCCTCGGCTACCCGCTGCTGCAGTCGGCTGACATCCTCATCTATCGTGCCACTGCCGTGCCCGTGGGCGAGGATCAAGTGGCGCACGTGGAGCTGACCCGGGAAATCGCACGCCGGTTCAATCACCAATTCGGGCGCGAGCCGGGCTTTGAAGACAAGGCTCAGGCGGCGGCAAAGAAGATGGGCAAGAAGAACAACAAGCTCTATCTTGAGTTGCGGCGAAAGTATCAGGAGGCCGGGGATACCGAGTCCCTGGAGGTCGCCCGGGCGCTGGTGGACAACCAGCAGAACATCACCCTGGCAGACCGCGAGCGATTATTCGGTTATCTGGACGGGGCGGGGGTGGTGGTTTTGCCCGAGCCGAAAGTCATGCTCACGCCAGCGCCGCGCATGCCGGGGCTGGATGGCCAGAAGATGTCCAAATCCTACGGCAATACGATTACCCTGCGGGAAGAGCCAGCGGAGGTGGAGCGGAAAATCCGCACCATGCCGACGGACCCGGCGCGGGTGCGCCGCAGCGATCCGGGTGAGCCGGAGAAGTGCCCGGTCTGGGAGTTCCACAAGATCTACTCCGATGCGCAGACCCAGAACTGGGTGCAACAGGGCTGCCGTTCTGCCGGTATCGGCTGCCTGGAGTGCAAGAAGCCTGTCATTGATGCCGTCCAGGCGGAGCTCGCGCCGATCCGCCAACGCGGCCGGGAGTACGAAGACGACCCGGAAGCCGTGCGCAGCCTGGTCGCAGCCGGGGTCGAGGAGGCACGTGACAGCGCCCGGGAGACACTGGAGGAAGTGCGTCGGGTCATGGGGCTGCGGTACTGGTGACGGAGATCGCAGATACGGACAACCCGCTCCAGGGCCGTGATCGAGATGGGGAGACGCCCCCGGCTGCCCGGGTGCGCGGTGAACCGTTGCGCGAGTTCCCCCGGGATCTCTACATCCCGCCCGACGCCCTCGAGGTCTTTCTGGATGCCTTCGAGGGTCCGCTGGATCTGCTGCTGTATCTCATCCGCCGGCAAAACCTGGATGTTGTGGACATCCCGATTGCCGCGATCACCCGGCAGTACATGGACTATGTCGACCTCATGAAGGGGCTGCGCCTGGAGCTTGCCGCGGAGTACCTGGTCATGGCGGCCGTGCTGGCGGAGATCAAATCGCGCATGCTGTTGCCGCGCCCGCCGACGGTGCACGACGACGAGCACGACCCGCGCGCGGAGCTGGTGTGGCGTCTGCAGGAGTATGAGCGCTACAAGGCGGCCGGGCAGAATCTGGACGCCTGGCCGCGAACGGGGCGGGACGTCTTCCCCGCGGTTGTTGAGGCGCCGGATGTGGACACGCCGCGCTGCGAGCCCGAAGTGGCCTTGCGTGAGCTGCTGGTGGCCTTGGCGGAGGTCATGACGCGGGCGGAGATGTTCTCGCACCATCATGTGCAAAAAGAGGCGCTGTCTGTGCGCGCGCGTATGAGCGAGACACTGAGCCGGCTGGACAGCCATCGGTTCACTGCCTTCACCGAGCTGCTGCACGCAGAGGAAGGACGTGCCGGCGTCGTCGTGGGCTTTCTGGCAATGCTTGAGCTGATCAAGGGGGCGCTGGTCGAAGTGGTCCAGTCGGAGCCCCTTGCACCCATCTACGTACGCGCTCGTGCCTGAGGCTGTGTTGGCTCGGGCAGCCTCAGGCCGCTCCAGGGGAGACGCGCACAATGGCTGAACCCGGTTTGAAGCAGATCCTTGAGGCCGCACTCCTGACTGCGGGGGCGCCGTTGTCCCTGGAGCATATGCAGAGCCTGTTCGACGCGGACACCATGCCGGACAAGGCGACGCTGCGGGCCAGCCTGGTGGAGCTGGCGAACGACTACGCGGCGCGGGCCGTCGAGCTGCGCGAAGTCGCCAGCGGCTATCGGATACAGGTGCGCGCGGAATTCGCCCCGTGGGTGTCCAAGCTGTGGGAAGAAAAGCCCCAGCGCTACTCCCGCGCGCTGCTGGAGACGCTCGCCATCATTGCCTACCGGCAACCCGTGACACGCGGTGAGATCGAGGATATTCGCGGTGTGTCGGTGAATACGAACATCATGCGAACCCTGCAGGAGCGGGGCTGGGTGCGCAGTCTTGGGCACCGGGACGTGCCCGGCCGCCCGGCCATGTACGGGACCACGCGGCAGTTCCTGGACTACTTCAACCTGGCGAGCCTGGGTGAACTGCCGTCCCTGCTCGAGTTGCACGAGATGCACGACCTGCGCCCGGAACTGCCGGGCAAAATCCAGGAGCAGGCCGAGGAGGGTGCTCAGGCCTTCGCCGCTACCCCTGGGACGGAGTCGGACCGTGGCTGATGAGAAGCTGCAGAAGGTGCTGGCACGGGCCGGTCTGGGTTCGCGCCGGGAGCTGGAGGGCTGGATCCGGGACGCACGCGTGCGGGTGGACGGGCGCGTTGCCGGTTTGGGCGATCGCGTGAGCGGAACCGAACACATCACGGTGGACGGTCGCCGGGTGCCGCCGGAGCAGCTCGCGGGGTTGCGGCGCAAGGTGCTGCTCTATCACAAGCCGGTGGGCCAGGTAACGAGCCGCCAGGATCCCGAGGGTCGTCCCACGGTCTTCGAACACTTGCCGCGACTGGGTCAGGGGCGCTGGATCAGCGTTGGCCGTCTGGACCTCAATACCCTCGGCCTGCTGCTGTTCTCCAACGACGGCGAGTTGGCCAACCGCTTGATGCACCCGTCGTGGCAGCTCGAGCGCGAGTATGCCTGCCGCGTGTTCGGCGACGTGGATCAGGCGGTGCTCTACCGGCTGACCACCGGGGTCGCTCTGGACGACGGCGATGCCCGATTCGATTCCGTCACTCCGGTGGGGGGAGGGAGTAGCAATACCTGGTACCAGGTCGTGGTGCGCGAGGGGCGGCAGCGTGAGGTGCGGCGGCTGTGGGAATCCCAGGGGATCACCGTCAGTCGCCTGATCCGGGTCCGTTATGGCCCGGTGACTCTGCCCCGGGATCTGCCGCGGGGCAAGTACCGTTTTCTCGATCAGGATCTAATCGCCGCCCTGTGTCGCGCTGTGCATCTTGACCCCGAGCGCCCCATTAGCGCCGAACTGGCCATGCGCCGCAAACCATCACCCCGGCGGGCCTCGCCCAAGGGCACCCGTCGCCGCCAGTGACTACCAACCCGGAACTGCCTGTCGAAACATGACCATGTCCGCCGTTCACCGTGTGTTTGATGCCCTGTATGCGGCTTTCGGGCCCCAGGATTGGTGGCCCGCCCGCAC
Organism: Aquisalimonas sp.; assembly: GCF_007120195.1. GTDB lineage: Bacteria > Pseudomonadota > Gammaproteobacteria > Nitrococcales > Aquisalimonadaceae > Aquisalimonas. The sequence continues at coordinate 33,529 of NZ_SKOG01000176.1, read as the reverse complement.
CGGCTATGAGGTCATGGCTGGCGCAGTGCTCACCCAGAACACCGCTTGGCGGAACGTGAGGCGGGCGCTTGCCAATCTCCGCGCGATTGATGCCCTGGAGCCTTCCGCCCTCATGGCTGTCGATGAGCTGCTCCTTGCCGAGCAGCTCCGGCCCTCCGGCTACTACAACATCAAGGCCGCCCGCTTGCGCAACCTCACCGCGGCGCTGCTCATGGACGGCGGCATGGAGGCCTGGCAGGCCTCGAACACGGCCATGCTGCGCCAGCGGTTACTGGGGATCAAGGGCATCGGTGAGGAGACGGCGGACTGCATTTTGTTGTACGCGTTGCACCGGCCGGTGTTCGTCATCGACGCGTATACGCGTCGGATCATGGCACGGCTTGGCCTCGCCGGCGGCGACGAGCCCTATGCCCGGCTGGCTGCCCTGTTTGAGGAGAACCTACCGCGGGATCCTGAGCTCTACAACGAATTCCATGCCCTGCTTGTGCGCCTGGGCAGTGAGGTGTGCCGGCCTCGCCCCCATTGTCCCCGCTGCCCGCTGCGCCACCTGTGCCCGACGGCGCAGACCATTGAGCCGGTCGAGTGGGGTCGGTGATGAGGTATGGTGACGTACATCACAGTCGTGCCGGGCCTGGCAGACTATCGTGTCCTAACGCCGCAGTGCGGAATGTTAGACCACAGGATCATCGGCCCATGATCGAGAATTTGAATAAAGTCATTGAGTTGGAATCCCGGCTCGCAACCATTGAGACAGACGTTCCTGAGCGTATCGTCGACGGCTTTAAGCGCCTGACGCTGGCCACGGGCCGCGCCGTCTATGGCTGGTCGCCCAACGACGGACTGTACCGGCTCGGCAGCGAGCGGCTTTTTATTCCCCACACCCGCGGCCTGTCCGACGCCCTGAGGTATATCGCTGCCAGCCGGCACTACGGGATTTACCTTATCCGCGATTTCCAGGACGTGCTGGAAAAGGCCAGTGTGCAGCGTGGGTTCCACCGCATTCTCGCCCAGGACGACGGTGTCCGCCGCCTGGTGCTGCTGGTGGGCTCGAACGTGACCATTCCGGTGGCGCTCAAGGGCCACATCGCGCGGGTTCGTCATACCACAGCCCCTCGCCGGGCCAGCGGCGTATGCTAGTGTCCTGTAACCGAATTCCGGTTACTGGACACTCGCGCCGCTGATCGCCTAGCGTTCCACTGGTTCGCAACGGACCGAGGGGCGCTCTCCGCGCGGGTAGTAGGGGTGCTGGCCGGTCATGTCGGCTAATGCCTGATCGCGTTCCTGCACCGTTGCGTACCAGCGGTAGGCTTCCCAGTCCGGGCCCAGCAGATGCGCCGCCCGACGCGGATCGCCTTCCGGTAGGGACAGGCGAATACCGAAGCGTTTTTCAGTCGTGTTCTGTGTCGTGCTCATCGTGGCTCCCTTCTGCTTGCAGGCTCAGCCGCGCGCCGTGGAGCGTGTTACCCGCTGCGCCAAGCGGATACAGCAACGCGGGCGCCACCTCGTTGGGCTGCGGCAGCGCCTGGCTGTCTTCGCCCGGATAACACTGGCGGCGCAATGCCGTATTGACGATGCCCGGATCCACGCTCATGGTCCGCACGGCATGACGGCTTCCCAGTTCTGCCGCCAGGGTTTCCATCATGCCCTCCTGGGCGAACTTTGACACGCCGTAGGCACCCCAGAATGCGCGCCCCCGTCGTCCCGCGCGGTCGCTGATAAAGAGGATTCGGCCCCGCTCGGAGCGCTGTAATAGCCCAAGCAGTGTCTTGTTGAGCAGAAACGGGGCGTTGATGTTGACGTGCAGCACGCGGGCCCACAGCTCCGCGTCATAGTGTTGCATTGGGGAGAGGACGCCGAGCATGGCCGCGTTGTGGACCAGGACGTCCAGCCGCCCGAATTCCCGGTCCAGTGAGGAGGCCAGCTCGAGGTATTCCGCCGGGCCGACGCCTTCGAGGTTGAGCGGATACAAGGCCGGCTGCGGGTGCCCGGCCTGTTCAATGGCGTCGTAGACCGCTTCGAGCTGACGGAGATCCTTATCCAGTAGCACCACGGTGGCACCGTGTCCGGCGCACGTCTGCGCCAGTGCGCGGCCCAGGCCGCTGGCGGCGCCCGTGACCAATACGATGCGCTCGGCGAGCAGATCCGCGGGCGGTGTGTAGTCCCGGGGGATCGTCGCCCAACGGGGGGAGTCGTCGTGCGTCATTGACCTGCCCTTCTACTGAGCCGTTGCTGGCGCCTTGCGGTTCGCCAGGCGACCCAAAGTCGCCGCAACGGCGTGAGCTCCAACGCCTGTTCCAGCAAGGGGAAGTTATCCTGCGCCAATTCCTCAAGCAATGCGCGGTCCAGCGCGGCGAGGATGATACCACTGCGCTGCCGGGCGCGCTCCGAATCCGGCAAATGGGCTTCCGCCTGGTCCAGGAAGGCGATGATACGATCAGCCTGCTCCTTGAACAGCGCGCGCAGGGCGTCGCTCGTCTGCGGTGCCAGTAGATCCTCCCGGGTCACTCCAGCCTGTCGCATCTCGTCTTCCGGGATGTAGACCCGCCCGGCTCGCGCGTCGTCGCGCACGCTCAGCAGTCGCCGCCTGAGGGTTTGCGCCATACCCAGGTCGTGTGCGAAGCGCGCGCTGGCTCCGCTATTCGCGCCAGCGATGCCGGTGAGCAGCCGGGCAAAGGCGCCGCCTGTGCGATGACAGTACACCGAGAGTTCCCGAAAGCTCGGGTAGCCGTCGTAGGCGAGGTCCATCGCCGTGCCGTCGATCATGTCCTGGAACGGCTCCGCTTCCAGGTCATGATCGCGGATTGCCGGCACCAGTGCTTGACTCACCGGATGCCGGGGTGCGCCGGCGAACACCCGCCCCAGCTCCTCACGCCACCATTCCAGCTTGACGGCGCCGACCCCGGGGTCGGACACCTCGTTGGGCACCTCAGAGACCTCGGCGTGAAAGGCGAATACGGCGAGTAGCGCATCGTGCTGATCGGCTGGGGAAAAACGCAGGGTGTAATACAGCGCGGAACCGGGCGTCGCGGCTTTCTCGCGGCAGTAGTTCAGCGGCTCCATGGTACCTCTCGACCCGCATGGTCAGCCTGTGATGAGCGCCTGGGTGGCGCAGTGTACCGCAGTCGGGTGGGGCATTGGGCGCTGGCAGAAGGGGCGCATTCAGATCCCGCCAGGTTGATTGGCAGTTGGTGCGAGCCAGCGGAGCAGCTCCGAGGGATGACCGATGAGGCCGTCGGCGCCCCAGCGGGTTGGCTCGTCCTCGGCGCAGATGTAGCCAAACAGGGCGACGATGGTGGCTGTGCCGGCGAGCCGCCCGGCGTTGACGTCCCGCCGCGCATCGCCCACCACAACCGCCTGGTGGGGGGCAATCCCCAGCAGTTCGCAGGCGTAGGCGACCGGGCGGGGGTCAGGTTTGCGGCAGGCAACGGTATCCCCGCTGACGATACACGCGGCCCGGTCGGCGAGCCCTAGATCACGCAGGAGCGGTTCCGTGAGCCAGGCCGGCTTGTTTGTGACAACGCCCCAGCGCACTCCGCGGCCCTCGATGCGCTCGAGTAGATCGGGTATGCCGGCAAAGGGGCGAGTGAGCCGACTCACACGCTCCCGGTAAAGGGTGAGAAAGCGCTCCCGCAGCGTTTCCATGTCCGGATCCTCGAGAGCCAGCCCAAAGCTCCGGGCGATCATGGCGGCGCTGCCGTGGGAGACCACCGGTCGGAACAGGCCGGCGGCCTGCTGCGGGCGGCCCTGCTCCAGCAGCAGCGTGTTCGCCGCGCCAATGAGGTCTGGTGCCGTGTCGAGCAAAGTGCCGTCCAGGTCGAACAGGACCGTGTCGATGGCCAGAGGCCGCAGGTGCTGGCTCGGCCGAGTACTGCTTGGGCCGAAGATCGCCGCAGCTCCAGGGGACCGCGAGCCGAATGCCTGGGTGTCGGGGGTTGCCACAGGGGCCTCGCGGGTGCGGTTCAACGTCACGGTGTCAATCGGCCCCCGTCCGCGTGCCATGGGCCAGATAGTTCACATTGACATCTGTGCACAGGTGGTACTGGCGGCTGACGGGGTTGTAAGTCAGACCGGTGAGATCGTCCATGGCAATGTCGCAGCGGCGGCACCAGGCTGCCAGTTCGGAGGGGCGAATGAAGTGTCCATGGTCATGAGTGCCGCGCGGCAGCAGGCCGAGGACGTATTCCGCGCCGACAATGGCGTAAAGCCAGGATTTGGCGGTGCGGTTGAGCGTGGAAAAGAAGAGGTGGCCCCCAGGGCGAACCAGGCGCGCGCAGGCCGCCACCACGGAGGCCGGATCCGGAACATGCTCAAGCATTTCCATGCAGGTCACGGCGTCGAAGCAGCCCGGCCGCTCCTCGGCCAGCCCTTCCACATCGACGCAGTGGTAAGCGATCTCAACTCCCGTCTCCGCGGCATGCAGCCGGGCCACATCCAGGGATTCCTCGCTCAGGTCGATTCCCGTGACCTGGGCACCGCGGCTGGCCATGGCTTCGCTGAGGATGCCGCCGCCACAGCCCACATCGAGCACGCACTTCCCGGAGAGGGATATATGGCGTTCAATGAACGCGAGCCGCAAGGGATTAATGGCGTGCAACGGCTGAAACTCGGCGTCCTTGTCCCACCAGCGGCTGGCGGCATCCGAGAACTTGCGCACTTCTTGTGGGTCTACGTTCACGCTCGATTCCATAGGGATCTGCCGGTCGTCCCGAAGCGGAGATGGTGCACCCTCGGCAAACGCTCCCTGCGCCACCATGATAATCGGTTTGTCATGTCTTGGATTGCAGTTTATCCCGCCAGGCATACATCCGGCTGAGAATGCGGTCACGATTCATGGTTAACAACTCCCGCTTGTGCACGAGCTGCCGCCCGGCGACCCAGACATCGCTGACCTGATGGCGGCCGGCGCTGTAGACCAGTTGCGAGACCGGGTTGTATACCGGCTGGGACTCGATGACCCCCAGGTCTACGGCGGTGATGTCGGCGGCCTTACCGGGGACCAGTGACCCGGTTTGGCCGTCGAGGCCCAGGGCGCGCGCGCCATTGACCGTGGCCATGGCGAGGACACTGTCGGCCTTGAGCGCCGCCGCATCATCGGCGACCATTTTGCCGAGCAGCGCTGCGATGCGCATTTCACCGAACATGTCCAGGTCGTTGTTACTGGCGGCGCCGTCCGTGCCCAGGGCGACATTGACGCCCGCATCGGCGAGTTTCTGTACCGGACAGCAGCCGCTGGCCAGTTTCAGGTTGGCTTCGGGGCAGTGCACCACGTGGGAGCCGGTGGCCGCCAGTCGCTCAATCTCGTAATCGGTGAGCTGGGTCATGTGCACAGCGATGAAGCCGGGGTTCATAAGCCCCACCGCCTCCAGGCGTGCCAGCGGCCGCTCGCCGGTGCGTTCCAGACTCTGTTGTACTTCGTGTGCGGTTTCATGGACATGAATGTGCACGGGGCAATCCATCTCATTGGCCAACGTGGCGACGTGGCGCAAACGCTCCTCGCCCACGGTGTAGGGGGAGTGCGGGGCAAAGGCAGTGCTCACCAGCGGGTCACCCCGCCAGGCGTCGTGCAGGGCCAGGCCTTTGTCGATGTAATCCTCCGGCCTTTCGGCATACGCCGTCGGGAAGTCGATCAGGATCATGCCCGCGCAGGCGCGTATGCCGGCTCGCGAGGTGACGCGGGCCGTGACTTCGGGGAAGAAGTACATATCGTTGAAGCAGGTCACCCCGCCGGCCAGCATCTCGGCCACCGCGGCTTCCACGCCGTCCTGGCAGAATTCCGGGCTGACGTGGGTGGCCTCGGCGGGGAAGATATGCTGCTGCAGCCAGGTCATGAGCGGCAAGTCGTCGGCGATGCCGCGCATGAGGTTCATGGCGGCGTGGGTGTGGGCGTTGATGAGCCCCGGGATGACGGCATGGTCCGGGAGCTCGCGCACGTGCTCCGCGCGGTAGTGTGTGCGGGCACTGTCCGTTGGCACGATGGCGATAATGCGCCCGCCGCGCACGGCGACGCTGTGGTGATGCAGCACGGTGCCCGCCGGTTCCACCGGGATCACCCAGCGGGCGCTAATCAGGGTGTCGATCTGTTCCATGGGTGCCTCCGCGGGCCAGTATACATCGGTCCTGGCGTTGTCCGAGGCTATGCATCATTACGCGTGGCCGGTTGTGCGACAATGATGGATGGCTACTGGGGCATCAACCGGGAAGGGCTGTCTGCCAATGACCGATTACGACACCATCCGCCCTGTGCGCTGGGAGCGGGATCGCCTGATGCTGTTGGATCAGCGCGCGCTGCCCGGCCGGACGCGGTGGATCCAATGTGAGAGCAGCGCCGCGGCGGCGCAGGCAATTCGCGACATGGTGGTGCGCGGTGCCCCTGCCATCGGCATCGCGGCGGCCTATGGCGCTGTGCTGGCGGCGCGCGAGGCGATGGCGGCGGCGCCGACGAGCTGGTTGCCGCGGCTGGAGCAGGCGCTGGAGCACCTCGGTGCCGCCCGACCGACGGCGGTGAATCTGCGATGGGCGCTGCGGCGGCAACGCCGGCGGCTTGATGCAGCGACGCCGGACCCCGCGGCGGTGCTGCTGCGGGAGGCCCAGGCCATTGTTGACGAGGATCTCGCCGCCAATCGGCGCATGGGTGTCCTGGGCGCGGCGCTGATGACGGAGCCGGGCGGTGTACTGACGCACTGTAATACCGGCTCCTTGGCCACCGCCGGCTATGGTACCGCCTTGGGCGTGATTCGCAGTGCCTGGATGGAGGGGCGGATCACGCGCGTGTATGCCGGTGAGACGCGCCCCTGGCTTCAGGGGGCCCGCCTGACGGCTTGGGAGCTGCTGCAGGATGGTATTCCCGTGACGCTGCTTGCGGATTCCGCCGCCCCCGCCCTGATGCGCAGTGGTGCCGTCCGATGGGTGGTGGTTGGCGCGGACCGGGTGACGGCCAACGGCGATGTGGCGAACAAGATCGGGACCTATGCGCTGGCTGTGGCGGCGCGCCAGCATGGCGCGGGGTTCATGGTGGTGGCGCCACGCTCGAGCGTGGATATGACGCTGCCGCACGGCGATGCCATTGACATCGAGTGCCGTGAGGCCGGTGAGCTGCTGGCACTGAACGGCCACCGTGTGGCGCCCGCCGGGGCGGATGCCTGGAATCCGGTGTTCGATATTACCCCCGCCGCCCTGGTCGATGCCCTGGTCACGGAGGCGGGTGTCGTGCACCGGCCCGATCGCGAGGGCATGGCGACACGCTTCGCCGGCACTGGCGCGGGCGATGCGGTGCCGGCGGGTCAATGATGGGATACAGTGGGGATCATTGCCGAGGATGATGACAAACCGGATGCCAGCATGACAGCAGCCTTGATGGGCGTCGGCCTGTATGTCGATGCGGCGAATATCCAGATCAACGGCGGTTTCGGCATGCAATACGATGTCTTGCGCCAGTTTGCCTGCCGTGGCGGCGGCGAGCCCGTGCGGCTCAACGCCTACGTGACCTATGATGAGGAACGCGCGAATCGGGACCGGCAGTATGCGGTCGGCACCAACAATTTCTTTGCCTGCGTGCGCGAGTACGGGTTCAAGGTCATCGTCAAGAACTACCGCTGGTATACGGATGACGAGGGCAACGCCTACGCCAAGGCAAATGCCGACCTGGATATGGCGGTGGATGCCCTGCTGCAATCCAAGAACCTCGGCCGCGTGGTCCTTGCAACCGGCGACGGCGATTTCGTCCAGGTGGTGCGTGCGCTGCAAAACGAGGGATGCCGGGTCGAGGTGCTCGGTTTCGACAATGTCTCGGCGGCCCTGCGCCGGGAAGCCGATGTCTATGTCTCCGGCTACACCGTTCCGAACCTGCTGCCGGCGCGCGGTGGTGAGTCCGGGTCGGCCTGGGGTGAGCCGGGATCACGGGTGCGCGGAATCTGCTATCACCACAGCCGTGAGGGCTTCGGTTTCATGCGCTTTCTGCGCGCCGTCTCGGATAACCTCTGGATCACCGACACCCGCAATCCACACTCCCCCTATCTATCGGCGTTCTTCCGGGATGCGGATTTGCCGGAGGGGGTGCGCCCGGCGGACCTGCCCAGCCACAATCGGATCTTTGAGTTCGATGTCACCGTCTCGGCGGTCAAGGAAGGCAGGTTACAGGCGGCCAACATCCGCCAGGTCTCGGCCCAGGGCGCGCGGGTGGACAACGGCGGCGCGCCCGAGCGATGACGCTGGAAACCTTTCTGCTGGCGGTCCTGATTCTTGGCTCGGCCGCACTGGTCTGGAGTGTGCTCATGGCGGCGCAGGAACAGGCCCGCAGAGCCGCATCCCGGCGCTGCCGGGATCTGGGGCTGCAGTTCCTCGACGAGAGTCTGGTGCGGATCAGAACGCGGCCGGGTCGTGCGCGCAGCGGGCGGATGCGCCTGATCCACTGGTATCGGTTCGAATTCTCCGCGGACGGTAGCCGGCGACATAAAGGCATTGTGGAAGTGGTTGGACGCGCCGTCAGGCGCATTGAGATGGAGCCCTGGCCGGAGCCGGGCGTTGAGGAACAGGGGAGAATCTAATGCGGATGAGTGCAAAGGGAGTACACGCAGCGAGCGCGGTTGCAGTCGCGATGGCGATGGCGCTGTACGCGGGGATGGCTGCGGCCGGAAGCGAGCAACAGGAGGAGGAGGAACAGGACATGGTCATTTTCGAGACAAGTCACGGCGATATCACGCTTGAGCTCTTTCCGGAAGAGGCGCCGGTGACGGTGGAGAACTTTCTTCAATACGTCGACGATGGGTTCTACGACGGCACCATCTTTCATCGTGTCATTCCCGGCTTCGTGATCCAGGGTGGCGGGCTCGATGCCGACATGCGTCCACGCGAGACCCGTGAGCCGATCAAGAACGAGGCGGACAATGGTCTGAAGAACGAGCGTGGCATGCTGTCCATGGCGCGTACCCAGGACGTCAACAGCGCCACATCCCAGTTCTTCATCAATCTCGCTGACAATGCGTTTCTCGATCACGGGGTGCGCGACTTCGGTTACGCCGTGTTCGCCCGGGTTGTCGACGGGATGGATGTGGTCGACCGGATTGCCGCCATCCCCACCGAGCGCCAGCGAGGCCAGGCGGACGTCCCGAGCGAGACGGTGAAGGTCGAAGAAGCCCGGCGCAAATAGCCCCCTGTTCGTTGGGCCGGGGGCGTGGCTGCAAATGCCGTAGTGTCCCCGGCTGTGATATGATTCCGGTTTTCCGGGCCGGATGACCCAACGCCACCCAAGCTGCGCGTGGCGTGGGGTGTTGTATTGTCGGCGGCAAGCAGTGTGCGTGGTATGCGCTGCTTACCGACACGCTGCCCCGAGGCGCTGAGCCCGGCCTCCCAAGGACCACCATGACAACCAGCCGAGAGCGTTGATGGCCAACGTCGCCAAAGAGATTCTGCCGGTCAATCTGGAAGACGAGATGAGGCAGTCCTACCTGGATTACGCCATGAGCGTGATCGTGGGGCGGGCCCTGCCCGATGTACGGGACGGACTCAAGCCGGTGCATCGGCGCGTGCTGTTTGCCATGCGCGTGCTCGGCAATGACTGGAATCGCGCCTACAAGAAGTCGGCTCGCGTGGTGGGTGACGTCATCGGTAAGTATCACCCCCACGGTGATTCCGCCGTGTACGACACCATCGTGCGTATGGCCCAGTCGTTCGCGATGCGCTACATGCTGGTGGACGGCCAGGGCAACTTCGGTTCGGTCGACGGTGACGCCGCAGCAGCCATGCGGTATACGGAAGTGCGCATGGCGCGCATCGCCCACGAGCTACTGGCGGATATCGACAAGGAGACGGTCGACCTTGTCGACAATTACGACGGTTCCGAGCAGGAACCCGCCGTCCTCCCGGCGCGGTTCCCGAACCTGCTGGTCAACGGCGGGTCCGGAATCGCGGTGGGGATGGCCACCAACATTCCCCCGCATAATCTGGGGGAGATTATCGACGCCTGCGTAGCCTTGATCGATGATGACAGCCTGACGGTGGAGGACCTGCTCACCCGGGTGCCCGGCCCGGATTTGCCCACGGCCGGTATTATCAATGGCGTCAGTGGTATTCACGAGGCGTATCGCACGGGTCGCGGGCGGCTGGTGATGCGCGCGCGCACCGAAATCGAGGAGGATCCAAAGTCCGGCAAACAGACCCTGGTGGTCACGGAGCTGCCGTACCAAGTCAACAAGGCGCGCCTGCTCGAGAAAATCGCCGAGTTGGTCAAGGAAAAACGCATCGACGGCATTACAGAACTGCGTGACGAGTCCGACAAGGACGGCATGCGCATGGTCATCGAGCTGCGCCGCGGCGAAGTGGCCGAGGTGGTGCTGAACAACCTCTACCAGCACACCCAGCTGGAGACTGTCTTTGGCATCAATATGGTCGCCCTGGTGGACGGGCAGCCGCGGCTGCTGAACCTGCGCGAGATTCTCGATGCCTTTCTCCGACACCGCCGTGAGGTCGTAACGCGGCGCACCATGTATGACCTGCGCAAGGCGCGGGAACGCGCCCATGTGCTGGAAGGACTGGCAGTTGCCCTGGCGAACATCGACCCGGTGATTGAGCTGATCAAGGCCTCCCCCGGTCCGGCAGAGGCTCGCGCGGCCCTGGTCGGCCGGCTCTGGAAGCCGGGCATGGTGACGGACATGCTGGAGCGTGCAGGTGCCGCGACCTCGCGGCCGGACGGGGTCGGGCCCGAGTTCGGGTTCGTGGACGGCGGTTACCAGCTCACGGAAACCCAGGCGCAGGCCATTCTCGACTTGCGGCTGCACCGGCTCACCGGGCTGGAGCAGGACAAGATCCGCGATGAATATCGCGAGCTGCTGGCGCGCATCGCCGAGCTGATCGATATCCTCGACAGCACGGATCGACTGATGGAAGTCATCCGTGAAGAGCTGATCGCCGTCAAGGAGCAGTTCGGCGACAAGCGCCGCTCGGAGATTGTCCACGATCGCATCGATCTCACCATGGAAGACCTCATCACTCCGGAAGACGTGGTGGTGACGATCTCCCATTACGGCTATGCGAAGTACCAGGCGCTGGACACGTATCGTGCCCAGCGCCGTGGCGGTCGGGGCAAGAGTGCCACGACCATGAAAGACGCCGATTTTGTCGATCAGCTGTTCGTGGCCAACACCCACGACACGCTGCTGTGTTTCTCCAGTCACGGCAAGTGCTACTGGCTGCCCGTCTACGAACTGCCCCAGGGGAGTCGCAACTCGCGCGGCAAGCCGATCGTCAACCTGCTACCGCTGGAGAATGACGAACGGATCAACGCCGTACTGACCGTGCAGTCCTTTACCGAAGACCGCTACGTGTTCATGGCCACGCGCAACGGGACGGTGAAGAAGACACCGCTGACCCATTTCTCCCGGCCGCGCTCCAACGGCATCATCGCCCTCGATCTGCGTGGTGAGGACTACCTGGTCAATGTCGGCATTACCGAGGGCGAGCGTGACGTCATGCTGCTCAGCAATGCCGGCAAGGCGATCCGCTTTACCGAGACGGAAGTCCGGCCCATGGGCCGAATAGCAACCGGGGTCCGTGGAATGCGGCTGGAATCAGGTCAGCACGTGATTGCGCTGCTGATCCTGGGTGAGGGCGACATTCTCACTGCCACGGAGAACGGCTACGGCAAGCGCACCCCGCTGGGTGACTATCCGTTGCGAGGCCGTGGCGGCATGGGCGTGATCTCCATTCGTACGGGCCAGCGCAACGGCGAGGTGGTGGGGGCCACCCAGGTCGTGGAAGACGACCAGATTATGCTCATCACCCGGCGCGGGACCCTGGTGCGCACTGCAGTGGACGAGATTCCCGTACTCAGCCGCAACACCCAAGGCGTGAAACTGATCAGCCTGGATCGCGACGAGACGCTCATGGGCCTCGAGCGAATCGAGGCACTGGATGAAGACGACGGCGGCGACGGGGACGATGATGCCCCTGACGCCCCAGGCGACGGCGAGGCCTGAGTATCTCCGGTTCGGCCGTCGCCCCGACGATTTCTTTCGGTACCAAGGGGAGACATCATGACGTCCCGAGTTTACAACTTCAGCGCCGGACCGGCCGTATTGCCGGAAGCGGTGCTTGAGCAGGCCGCCAGCGAGATGCTGGACTGGCGCGGCTGCGGTATGTCCGTGATGGAAATGAGCCATCGCGGCAAGGAGTTCGTCTCCATTGCCGCCGAGGCCGAGCAGGATCTGCGCGATCTGCTGGGTGTCCCGCAACACTACAAGGTGCTCTTCCTGCAGGGCGGCGCCACAGGTCAGTTCTCCGGCATTCCCATGAATCTGTTGCGCGGGGGCGAGCGCGCGGACTACATCAACACCGGGTCGTGGTCCAAGAAAGCAATCAAGGAGGCGACGAAGTACTGCCAGGTGAACGTTGCCTGGGGCGCCGATGAGGAAACCCCAATGCACATCGGCGCGCCGTCCGAGTGGCGCCTCGATCCGCAGGCCTCCTACGCGCATTACACGCCCAACGAGACAATCTCCGGCGTGGAATTCCACTGGGTGCCGGACACGGGTGGAGTGCCGCTGGTGGCGGACATGTCCTCGACCATCCTCTCCCGACCCATTGATGTCTCGCGCTATGGCCTGATCTATGCCGGCGCGCAGAAGAACATCGGCCCCGCGGGTCTCACCATCGTCATCGTCCGCGACGACCTGATCGGCGGTGCGCTGCCGCAGACGCCTTCGGTGTGGGATTACAAGCTCCAGGCGGATGCCGACTCCATGTTGAATACGCCGCCGACCTTTAGCTGGTACCTCGCCGGGCTGGTTTTCAAGTGGCTCAAGCATCAGGGTGGCCTTGAGGCCATGGCCGAGCTGAACAAGCGTAAGGCGGACAAGCTCTACGCGGTCATCGACAACAACCCGTTTTACAGCAACCCCGTCGACCCCGCCTGCCGCTCCTGGATGAACGTGCCGTTCGTGCTCGCCGACGGGCGACTGAGTGAGACATTCCTCAGCGAGGCGGAGGCGGCCGGACTGACCACCCTCAAGGGGCATCGCAGCGTCGGCGGCATGCGCGCCAGCCTCTACAACGCCATGCCCGAAGCCGGTGTCGACAGGCTGATCGAGTTCATGCAGGACTTCGCGCGCCGCCAAGGCTGAGTACCGCTGCGCGCACGATTGTTTTGCCAGTTTCAAGGAGCCACCATGTACAAGATCCAGACACTCAACAACATCTCCGCCAAGGGCCTGGAGCGCCTTCCGCGTGACAGGTACGAAACCGGTTCCGAGATACAGCATCCGGACGCCATCCTGCTACGCTCCTATAAAATGCACAATATGGAGCTACCGGATTCGGTGATCGCCGTCGGCCGTGCCGGCGCGGGGGTGAACAACATTCCCGTGGAGGCCATGAGTGCGCGTGGCGTGCCGGTGTTCAATACGCCGGGTGCTAATGCCAACGCGGTCAAGGAGTTGGTGCTCGCGGGCCTGTTTCTGGCGGCCCGCAACATCTGCCAGGCCTGGGATTATGCGCGCAACCTCGACGGGGATGACGCCACGCTCAGCAAGGAGGTGGAGGCGGGTAAGAAGCACTATCGCGGTTACGAGCTCCCCGGCCGAACCTTGGGCGTGATCGGTCTCGGTGCGATCGGCGTCAAGGTGGCCAACGCCGCGCGCGGCCTTGGCATGCATGTGGTGGGGTTCGATCCGGGCATTACCGTCAGCAGTGCTTGGGCGCTGGAAGCCGGTGTGCGACAGGCGCACAGCGTCGACGAGCTTGTCAGCCGTTGCGATGTTATCACCATGCATGTGCCCTATAACGACCATACGGCGAATCTGATCAACGCCGATCGGCTGCGCCTGCTGCGCAGTGGCGGCGCGGTGCTGAACTTCTCCCGTGCCGGCATCGTCGACGATCAGGCGGTCGTCGATGCCCTGGAGGAGGGGCACCTGACGGCCTACATCAACGACTTCCCCACGAACCTGACCAAGAACCATCCGCGCTGTGTCACGCTGCCGCACCTGGGCGCATCCACCACCGAGGCGGAGGATAACTGCGCCATCATGGTCGCCGAGCAGCTGCGTGATTATTTGGAGAGCGGCCACATTCGCAACTCCGTGAATTTTCCCGAGGTGGTCATGGCGCGGGGTGACAAGGGCGATCGTATGACGGTGGTCAATGCCAATGTGCCCAACATGCTGGGCCAGATCTCCACCACGCTGGCGGACGCCGGCCTGAACATCGATGATATGTACAACAAGTCCCGGGGTGAGCTGGCGTACACAGTCGTCGACGTGGAAGGCAGCATCCCGCGGGAGGTCGCGGAGGTGATCCGCCGGATCAAGGGCGTGCTGAAAGTACGCGTGCTGGACTGACACCGTGGGGTGGTCGGCATGACGGATCGCAAGCAACTCGACGAGGTGCGCGCGCGCATCGACGCTCTGGACGAGCAGTTGCTGGCGCTCGCCAACGAGCGCGGCCGCCTTGCCAAAGAGGTTGCCCGCATCAAACGCCAACACGGCGAGCAGGTGGACTTCTACCGTCCGGAGCGGGAGCAGGAGGTGCTGCGGCGGCTCCAGTCGCTGAACTCCGGGCCGTTGCCCGACGAGGTGATCGCACGGCTGTTCCGGGAAGTGATGTCGGCCTGCCTGGCGTTGCAGCAGCCCCTCAAGGTGGGGTTTCTGGGGCCGGAAGGCACCTTCACCCAGGCCGCTGCGCTGAAGCAGTTCGGCCATGGGGTTCACCTTCAGCCGCTGGCGTCCATCGACACGATCTTTCGCGAGGTGGAAGCCGGTGACATGAACTACGGCGTGGTACCCGTGGAGAATTCCACCGAAGGCGTGGTGAATCATACCCTGGACTGTTTCCTGACATCACCACTCCAGATCGTGGGTGAGGTGGAGCTGCGGATCCAGCAGAACCTGGCCAGCCACGAGACCGAACTCAAGGCAATCCGTCGCGTCTACTCCCATCAGCAGGGACTCGCCCAGTGCCGGGGCTGGCTGGATTCGCGCCTGCCGGCCGCCGAGCGCGTGACCGTCAACAGTACGGCGGAGGCGGCCCGCTTGGCGGCCAGCGAACCCGGCAGTGCTGCGGTCGCCAGTGATGCGGCCATTGAGATGTACGGGCTGCAAGCGCTGGCTGAAGGGATCGAGGACATCTCCGGCAATACCACTCGGTTTCTGGTCATCGGCCAACACTCGCCGCCGCTCACCGGCGATGACAAGACGTCTCTCGTGGTGTCCCGGGCGGACCGCCCTGGCGGACTCGTCCGGCTGCTGGAGCCGCTGGCGCGCCACAACATTAACATGACACGCCTGGATGCCCGGCCCTCGCGCCAGGGCGTCTGGGAATACGCATTCTTCATCGACCTGCTGGGACACGCTGATGACGGCAACGTCACCGAGGCGTTGTCGGAGATGCGTGAACAGGCGTCGCTGTTTCGTGTTCTCGGGTCCTACCCCCGGGCGGCGCGGTGAGACTGGGGAAGGACGAACATGACCGAGCTGCGATCCACCTTTGAGCAAGTCGCTGTCGAGGGTGTGCGAAGCCTGCAGCCGTACGAGCCCGGCAAGCCTATGGAAGAGCTTCAGCGCGAGTACGGCCTTAGCGATATCATCAAGCTGGCCTCCAACGAAAATCCCCGCGGGCCCGGACCGCAGGCGGTGGCGGCGGCCCGCGATGCCATGGCTCATGCGAACCGCTATCCGGACGGTAACGGCTTTCGCCTCAAGCAGGCCCTGGCCGCCCACCATGGGGTGGCTCCGGAGACAATCACCCTTGGCAACGGCTCCAACGATGTCCTCGCCCTGGTGGCCTCCACCTTTCTTGGGCCCGGGCGTGAAGCGGTGTTCTCCGAACACGCTTTTGCCGTGTATGCGATCGTCACGCGTGCCGTGGGAGCCACGGCTCGGGTTGCGCCGGCGCAGGCGCCGGGCCGCGCGATGCCCTATGGGCATGACGTCGACGGCATGCGGGCGCTGGTAAGCGACAAAACCCGCGTAGTGTTTGTGGCCAATCCGAACAATCCCACGGGAACGTGGCTCGAGCGCGCAGAACTGGAGGAGTTTCTGCGGGCGCTGCCGGGGCATGTGATCGCCGTCGTCGACGAGGCCTACTGCGAGTACAGCGAGGATCCCCGGCAGCCGGATGCCCTGCAATGGCTGAACGCGTTGCCCAACTTGGTGGTAACACGGACTTTTTCCAAGGTCCATGGCCTGGCAGGTTTGCGCGTGGGCTACAGTCTGGCTCACCCAGCGGTGGCCGATCTATTCAACCGGGTGCGCCAGCCCTTCAATGTCAGCGCCTGCGCCCAGGCGGCGGCCGAGGCGGCCATCGCCGATAACGCCTACGTCCGCGACTCTGTGGCCATGAACAATGAGCAGCGCGTGTGGCTGCGCGCCGAGCTCGAGGGGCTCGGCCTGGAGGTGCTGCCGTCGTCGGCGAATTTCCTCTGTGTTCGGGTCGGCGATGCGGACGCTGTCTATGCGGGGTTATTGCGCGCCGGAGTGATTGTCCGGCCCATTGCCGGATACGGGCTCCCCGAGTGGATCCGCGTCACCGTTGGTTTGCCGCAGGAAAACCAGCGCTTCGTCGGCGCCCTCGCCGCCCTGGTAACCACGGGCCGATGAGCATGCCGGCGGTGCGCACCCTGGCGCTC
This sequence comes from Aquisalimonas sp., assembly GCF_007120195.1. Taxonomy (GTDB): domain Bacteria; phylum Pseudomonadota; class Gammaproteobacteria; order Nitrococcales; family Aquisalimonadaceae; genus Aquisalimonas. The sequence goes on along the minus strand of NZ_SKOG01000176.1, from coordinate 16,917 downwards.
ATCGGCGTGGGCCTGATTGGCGGCTCCTGGGTGCTCGGGCTTCGTGAAGCGGGGCTGGTGCGCGGCGAGGTGGTGGGTTGCGGGCGCTCCATGAGCAATCTGAAGACGGCGCTTGAGCGCGGCATCATCGACTCGGCAACGACGGACCCCCGGGTGGCGGTGCAAGGCGCCGATCTGGTCGTCGTCGCCGTGCCGCTTGGCGCGGTGGGGCCGGTGCTCGGCACAATTCGCGATCACTTGGCCGGCGACGCGGTGATTACCGATGTGGGCAGCGCCAAGGGCCGTGTCATGGCGGACGCCGCGGAGGCGCTCACCCACCGCTACTCCCGGTTCGTGCCGGGCCACCCCATTGCCGGCAACGAGAAAAGCGGCGCCGGCGCGGCTTTTCCAGAGCTGTTCCGGCAGCGGCGGGTGATTCTGACACCGGCCGAGGAGACGGACGCGGATGCGCTGGAGCGCGTGACGCAGCTGTGGACGGCTGTCGGGGCCAGCGTGACGCACATGACAGCCGCGCACCACGATGACGTTCTGGCCGCCACCTCGCACCTGCCGCACATGCTGGCGTATTCCCTGGTGGATACGCTCTCGCGCTGGTCGGATCGGGATGAAGTGTTTGCGTACGCCGCCGGTGGCTTTCGCGACTTCACCCGTATCGCCTCCAGTGACCCCGGAATGTGGCGAGATATCTGCATAGCCAATCGCGAGGCGCTGCTGGTGGCGCTGGAGCGCTATATGAGTGATCTTGCCGCGCTTCACGAAACCATTCAGGCCGGAGACGGCGCGCGCCTGGAAGCGGTTTTCCGGCATGCCCGGGATGCCCGCAATCGGTTCCTGACCATGCTTGAGTCCTGAGAGGCGGCCCCCATTGACTGATCAAGACCGTTCCATTGATTTTCTCGTTCGCCCCGGCGGCGCATTGCACGGCCGGTTTCGCGTGCCTGGGGACAAGTCCATCTCGCACCGCGCGGTGATGCTGGGGGCCCTGGCTGACGGGACCACCGAGGTGAGCGGCTTCCTGGAAGGCGACGATGCGCTGGCGACGCTGGCGGCAATCCGGCAGCTGGGCGTGACCGTGGAGGGGCCGCGTCATGGTCGGCTACGCATCGAAGGTGTGGGGCTGCACGGCTTGCAGCCCGCCGACGGCCCGCTTGATCTGGGCAACTCGGGGACGTCCATGCGGCTCCTGGCCGGACTGCTGGCCGCTCAACCGTTCGACTCCATCCTCACTGGGGACGCCTCCCTGCGCCGCCGGCCCATGCGCCGGGTCACGGAGCCCTTGGCGCAGATGGGTGCACGGATCGAAACCGGTCCGGAAGGCACGGCGCCGCTGCACATTCGTGGCGGGCAGGCGCTGCAAGGGATTCGCTACACAATGCCCGTTGCCAGTGCCCAGGTGAAGTCGGCCCTGCTGTTGGCCGGTCTGTATGCCGAGGGCGAAACCTGGGTGCAGGAGCCCGCGCCCACCCGCGATCACACGGAGCGCATGTTGGAGGGCTTCGGCTACCCGGTGGAGCGCACGGGGAACTGGTGCGGGGTCGGCGGAGACGGCAGCCTCCAAGGCGGCGAGATCGATGTACCCGCGGACATCTCCTCGGCGGCGTTTTTCATCGTCGGTGCGAGCATTGCCACGGGCAGCGATGTGGTTCTCGAACACGTCGGCATTAACCCCACCCGCACGGGGGTGATTGACATTCTAGGGCACATGGGCGCCGACATCGAAATCCGTAATCGCCGGGAAGTGGGCGGCGAGCCGGTGGGCGACGTACGCGTTCAGGCGCGACCGCTACACGGTTTGACCATCCCCGAACGCCTCGTGCCCCTGGGGATTGATGAATTCCCCGCCCTATTCGTGGCCGCGGCTTGTGCGCATGGCACCACGTTACTGCGGGGGGCCGCCGAACTGCGGGTCAAGGAAAGTGATCGCATTGCAGTCATGGCCGAGGGGCTGCAAGCGGTGGGTATTCATGCGGAGCCGCGGGACGACGGCATCCTCATCCGCGGCGGGCGCATCCGGGGCGGCGCCGTGGACAGCCACGGGGATCACCGGATTGCCATGGCGTTCGCCATGGCGGGCCTGTGCAGCGGTGCGGAGATTACCGTTAGGGACTGCCGCAACGTGGATACCTCGTTTCCGGGCTTCGTGGATCTGGCCCGGGAGGCGGGACTGGACCTGAGCGTGCTTGCGGCGGGGGAGTCGAGGTGACCGATTGGGCGGCGCCTGTGCTCGCCGTGGACGGTCCGGGAGGCTCGGGCAAGGGGACCGTTTGCCGCGCCCTCGCCGACGCGATTGGCTGGCATCTGCTCGATAGTGGTGCGATCTACCGTGCCCTGGCAGTGGCAGCAGAGAATCGGGGCCTGGATGTGGATGATCCTTGCGCCCTCGCGGACCTGGCCTATCGGCTCGATGTGGTCTTTGAGCCGGCTCCCAATCGGCACAGTCGTGTGTTTGTCGACGGTGCCGATGTCTCGATGCGGTTGCGAAGCGAGACGGCGGGTGATCTTGCCTCCCGCGTGGCGGCCCTCCCCGAAGCACGGGAGGCCCTGCTCGAGCGTCAGCGGGCATTCCGCAAGGCCCCGGGGCTGGTTGCAGACGGCCGGGATATGGGCACGGTGGTGTTCCCCGATGCGACGCTCAAGGTGTTTCTTACGGCCACCCCCGCGGAGAGGGCGCAGCGACGGCATAATCAGTTGAAGGAACAGGGAGTTGATGTTAGCCTCGCGCATCTTTTGGATGAGATCGCCGTGCGCGACGAGCGGGATCGAAACCGTGCCATTGCGCCGTTGAAGCCAGCCACAGACGCCGAATTGGTGGATACCACCGGTTTGTCTGTAGATGAAGTCGTCGAAAGGCTACTCAACCTGCTGCAAAAACGGCTATCATGAACGATTAACTTGGGTGGCCAGCCGACTCGCTTGAGCCTGCTGGCTGGTGGTGTTTGCAACGTAACCAACAAGACGTCAATGAACTCCTTGGCGTTCTAGGACTGGCTGACCAATGAGCGAGAGCTTTGCCGAACTGTTTGAAGAGAGCCTGGCGCAGACCGATATGCGCCCTGGTGCGATCGTCACCGGGAAGGTGGTGGCAATTCGCGGCGACCACGTGGTGGTTAATGCAGGGCTGAAGTCGGAAGCCGTGATCCCCGCGAATGAGTTCTACGGGGAATCCGGCCAGATCGAAGTGGGTGTCGGTGACGACGTGGAAGTGGCTCTGGATGCCGTGGAAGACGGCTTCGGGGAAACCCGCTTATCCCGGGAGAAGGCGAAGCGTGCCCATGCCTGGAAGCATCTGGAGACTGCCTACGAAAAAGGTGAGACCGTCAACGGCATCATCAGCGGCAAGGTCAAGGGTGGCTTCACCGTCGATCTCAAACACATCCGAGCGTTCCTCCCCGGTTCCCTCGTGGATATTCGTCCGGTTCGGGATACCACCTACCTGGAAGGCCGCGAGCTCGAATTCAAGGTCATCAAGCTGGACGAACGCCGCAACAACGTTGTCGTCTCGCGTCGCGCGGTGGTCGAAGAAGAATACAGCGCCGAGCGCGAGGCGCTCTTGGAGCGCCTCCAGGAGGGCCAGCAGCTCAAGGGCATTGTCAAGAATCTGACCGATTACGGCGCCTTCGTGGATCTCGGTGGTATCGACGGCCTGCTGCACATCACCGACATGGCGTGGCGGCGTGTCAAGCACCCCTCGGAGGTGGTGGAAGTCGGCCAGGAAATCGAAGTCAAGGTGCTCAAGTTCGATCGCGAGCGCAACCGCGTCTCCCTCGGCCTCAAACAGTTGGGTGAGGATCCGTGGGAGAACATTGCCAGCCGCTACCCCGAAAGCACCCGTGTTGTTGGCCGCGTAACCAACATCACCGACTATGGCTGCTTTGTGGAGATCGAGGAAGGCGTCGAAGGTTTGGTCCACGTCTCCGAGATGGACTGGACCAACAAGAACATCAATCCGGGCAAGCTGGTTGCCGTCGGTGACGAGGTCGAGGTCATGGTCCTGGATATTGACGGTGAGCGGCGCCGCATTTCCCTGGGCATGAAACAGTGCCAGGCGAACCCCTGGGAGCTGTTCGCCGCCACGCACAACAAGGGCGATCGAGTGACCGGACAGATCAAGTCCATCACGGATTTCGGCATCTTTGTCGGCCTTGAGGGGGGTATCGACGGCCTAGTGCATCTGTCCGATCTGTCCTGGGATGACACCGGCGAGGAAGCCGTGCGTCACTACAAGAAGGGGGACGAGGTGGAAGCCGTGGTGCTGTCCGTGGACGCGGACCGCGAGCGAATTTCCCTGGGTGTCAAGCAGATGGAGGAGGATCCGTTCTCCAACTGGATGGCTGATCATCCCAAGGGCAGCATGATCAAGGGCACCGTGCGCGAAGTCGATGCCAAGGGCGCTGTGATTGATCTCGGCCACGGCATTGAAGGGCACCTTCGGGCATCGGACATCGCCCGTGAGCGCGTCGACGATGCCCGGAACTATCTCAAGGAAGGGGACGAGGTTGAGGCCAAGTTTGTGGGTGTGGACCGCAAGAATCGCGCGATCAGCCTCTCTATCAAGGCCAAGGATGTCCAGGAGGAGGCTCGGGCGGTGCAGGACTACTCCCGTGGTAGTGCCGCGGCCGGGACAACCACCCTTGGTGATCTGCTCAAGGAACAGATGGACAGCGGCAATCAGAACGACTGATCGGGTGACTATTCCAACGGGCTGGGGGGGCAGGCTGTGCTGCCGCCCCGCATGCACCAGAAGTGCTCCATTCATCAAGGCATGATGCTGGCCCCCGAGGCGGTTTCTGCCTGCAAGCGCACGGAATCGTCTGGACATTGACAATGACGAAATCCGAACTAATCGAAATCATTGCAGCGAAGCAGCAACACCTGGCCTATCGTGATGTGGAACTGGCGGTGAAAACGCTGCTGGAACATATGAGCGAGGCGCTGTCGTCTGGGCAACGGATTGAAATTCGCGGCTTTGGCAGCTTCTCGCTGCATCATCGGCCGCCGCGCATCGGGCGTAATCCGAAAACCGGCGATCCGGTTGCCCTCCCGGCGAAGTATGTGCCACATTTCAAACCGGGTAAGGAACTCCGGCAACGGGTCAATGGTGAGTAGTCAGCCCCGCCGCAGTCCCTGGGGCGAAGCTCAACGGCGTTGTGGCGTGCGCTCTGATACGGGGGAAAGTGGAAATGCGTCGACTGCTCGGCTTCGTGGTAATCGTGATTGTCATCTTGTTCGGCTTGAGCTTTTCCTTACTCAACGCGAACCGCGTTGACGTGGATTACTACTTCGGCACCGTTGCGGCGCCGCTGTCCCTGGCGCTGCTGGCCGCGCTCATTGTCGGAGCGGTCATCGGTGTTCTAACCACCATGGGTATGCTGCTTGGTAAGCAGCGCGAGGTCTATCGCCTCCGCCGGCGGGTGCGGGATTCCGAGAAAGAGCTCAGCGAGTTGCGCCGACTGCCGCTAAAAGAATCGCGCTGAAATGGTTGAACTCTTCTGGCTGATGCTGCCGGTGGCCGCCGTCTCGGGCTGGGTCATCGGACGGCGTCGCCAGGGCCGGGGTGGCGGGGACCCCGGGACGCCGGAGCCACTGCGGGGTGATTATTTCCAGGGACTCAATTACCTCCTCAACGAACAATCTGACAAGGCCATCGAAGTCTTTACGCGGATGGTCGAGGTGGATTCGGAAACCGTTGAGACACACCTCGCATTGGGGAACCTGTTCCGCCGGCGTGGCGAGGTTGACCGCGCAATACGGATTCACCAGAACCTGATTGCCCGCCCCTCACTGCATCGTGATCAGCGCACCCAGGCGCTGCTGGAGTTGGGGAAGGATTACCTCCGGGCAGGTCTGCTCGACCGCGCCGAGAATCTGTTCCAGGAAGTCGTCGACACCGGTGCTTATGTCCCCGAGGCGCTGAATCACCTGCTTGATATCTATCAGCAGGAAAAGGAATGGGATAACGCGATCTCCGTGGCAGCGCGCCTGGAGGCGTACACGGAGCGGCGAATGGCACCGATGGTCGCGCAATTCTACTGCGAACAGGTGGACACCGCCTGGCGCAAGGGCGAGATCAATCGTGCCCGCAATCTGATCAAGCGGTCCCTGACGGCGGATCCGGACTGCGTGCGCGCGAGCATCCTCCAGGGCGATATCGAGCGCGGTGCTGGCAATTACAAGCAGGCACTGAAGAGCTATCAGCGCGTGCGTGACCAGGACCGGGATTATCTTCGGGAAGTCCTTGTCGGCCTGCACGAATGCTACACGCAGCTCGGGCGCCCGGATGACTTCCGCGCCTATCTTGAGAGTGTGCAGCAGGACTACCGCGGCGCCTCCGTGATCTTGGCACTCTCGGAGCGAATTCGGCGGGATCACGGTGAGGCGGCGGCGGCCCGCTACCTGGTGGAGCAGTTACGTCAGCGGCCTTCGGTGCGGGGGCTGAACCGGTTGATTGAACTCAATCTGGCCCAGTCAGGTGATACCGGCCGCGAGGACCTGGAAATCCTCCGGGAGCTTTGCCAGGCATTGCTGCGTGATAAACCCAGCTATGCCTGCCGCAGGTGTGGCTTCAATGCCCGGACCATGCACTGGCACTGTCCCAGATGCCGGTCCTGGGCAACCATTAAGCCGATTCAGGGTGTCGAAGGGGAGTGACGGTGGAGGCGGCGGCTGGCGTTGAAGAGCCCCGAGTGGTGGTGGCGCTGGATCTGGACAAGGCCGAGCGAGCCGAGGCGTTAGCCGCGCAGCTGGACCCGAGGCTATGCCGCCTCAAGGTTGGCAAGGAGTTGTTTACCCGCACCGGACCGCAATTGGTCGAGCGTTTGCAGCAACGCGGTTTCACGATTTTCCTCGATCTCAAGTTCCACGATATACCCAACACCACCGCCGCGGCCTGCCGGGCGGCGGCAGATCTGGGCGTGTGGATGGTCAACGTCCACGCCCTGGGGGGGGTGCGCATGATGGCGGCGGCCCGCGAGGCACTCGCCACGGCGAACGGGCCCGTACCCCTGTTGACGGCCGTGACGGTGCTCACCAGTCATGGCCCCGACGACCTGAAACAGCTGGGCCTTGCCGAGGGATCGGATGCACTGGTGGCGCGGTTGGCCCGGCTGGCGTTGAGGGCGGGTCTGGATGGCCTGGTCTGTTCGGCCCTTGAAGCGAGTCGGCTGCGCGCCGAACACGGGGATGCTCCGATTCTGGTGACGCCCGGGATTCGACCGGCGAACGCCGCCCCCGACGACCAGCGGCGAATCGCGACGCCCGCGGGCGCCCTGGAGCAGGGTGCGGACTACCTCGTGATCGGGCGGCCCGTGACCACTGCCGCGGATCCGTGCGCCGCACTGCATGGCATCGTTGCGAGCCTTCGCGTTTAGGAAGGCGGCATGATTGCTCGTGGTCGCCTAAGGCGTTCCCGTGCTTGAATTCGAAGACGCCTCCGGTTAACCTTTTTTTGCCCCGTTTCACCAGCGGGGCCATGGACACTGACGTCCGTGCCTACACGACAAAGGAGGTTGATGATGGCGAAACTGATTCGTCTTGCCTGTGTGGTTCCCCTCGTATCGGTGCTGTCGCTCGGAGTTGCTCTCGCCGAGACGGTGGATCTCAACTCGGCGGATGCGGAGACCCTGGCCGCGACACTGCATGGAATCGGAGAACACCGCGCCGCTGCCATTGTGGAATACCGCGAGGCCAATGGCGGCTTCGACAGCGTAGACGCCCTTGCCGATGTGCAGGGCGTCGGCCCGGCGACTGTGGAGAACAATCGGGAGCGCATGACGGTCGGCAACGACTAGGCGCCCCCCGGCACTCATGGCGAATCCGTGCGCCCGCCCTCGGCGGGCGCTTTAGTGTGTCAAGGGATCGGTCTATTCGCTCAGCTCCGGGGTGGCCGTGTGCGTGACAGCGACTCGCGCTCTTCCATCGCTTCATGCCAGCGGGCGAGTTGCGGGCGTGTTACCGCCCAACCCATGTCGGGAAAGCGCAGATCCAGATAGTCCAGAGCAATGGCCACGGTAAGCGCGCCCAATTGGCCCGAGATTGCCGGTGATTGCGCCTCCAGCCGGTCAAGGGCCGCGTTGATGGCGCGGGTGCGCCGCTGCCCAATGGGGCTGGCGTCGAATTGTGCACCACCGATTTTCCTGCCCAGTAGCGTATGTACGGCCGCGTCGATCATGCCCACTGCCAGACCGGCCTCGCTGAGCGTGCGTTCACGATCGATGGTCGGAATCAATCCAGGCTGCGGCCACACGGCTTCCAGGTAATGCACCATCAGCAACGACTCCGTGATTGGCGTGCCGTCGTGTGTAATCAGTGTCGGTACTCGGGTGGCCGGGTTGACCTGCATGAGCGACGGATCGTCCCCCCAGGGGTCGACGACGTGATGAGTGACGCGATCGTCCAGGTGCTTCTCCAGCAGGGCAATGCGCACGATGCGCGCATAGGGGGATGTAAGGCTGTAGTAGAGCTCCATGGCGTAGACTCCCGTTGCGACGGTGCTTGACCGCCAGTATCGATGATCCACCGCGGCCTTGCAGCTGTTGTGAGCAACGTGTGTCAAGGCGCCACCATCCTGTGTAATGACCATGTGGCAATGTCATGAAACGGTCATACAGCGTTCACCGCAGTGTCAGATACGACCACCATACTCACCGCAGTCGTTCAAGAAGGACCGACAGCTGGACGGCGACAGCCTTGACATCGCAGCGCAGTAATGCGGAGAGAGACAACCATGTTCAGAACATCATGTATTGCAGCCGCGGCTTCGGCGTTGGCCATGGCTGCCACCATGGCCGGCGCGGCAGAGGAGCCGGAGCTTGACGATGCATTACCCGGCTATTCGAGCGTCTCCGGTATATCGGGCAATCTCTCGAGCCAAGGGTCAGACACCCTGAATAACCTGATGACCCTCTGGGCGGAGGCGTTCAACGACTTCTACCCCAATGTGAACATCCAGATCGAGGGTGCAGGTTCCTCCACCGCACCAGCGGCCCTGGCCGAGGGTACCGCCGACTTCGGCCCCATGAGCCGCCAAATGCGGGAGTCGGAGATTCAGGCCTTCGAGGAAGCCCACGGTTACCCACCGACCCTGGTGCGCACCGCCATTGACGTGCTCGCCGTCTACGTCAACCGCGACAACCCCATCGAGGGCATGACCCTCCCGCAGGTGGACGCGGTGTTCTCCGAGACCCGCCGCTGCGGCTACGAAGAAGACATCACCGCCTGGGGGCAGCTCGGCATGGACGGCGCGTGGGCCAACCGCGACTTTACGCTCTACAGCCGCAACGCCGTCTCCGGAACCTACGGCTACTTCCGCGAGCACGCCCTGTGCGATGGTGACTTCAAGAACGCCATCAACGAGCAGCCGGGTTCCGCCTCGGTGGTTCAGGGCGTGACCGAGTCCCTGAACGGCATCGGCTACTCCGGCATCGGTTACCGCACATCTGGTGTGCGCGCGATTCCCCTGGGCCAGGAGGAGGGCGAGTACTTCGAGGCTTCGCCCGAGAACGCCTTGAGCGGGGATTATCCCCTTGCCCGGTTCCTCTACGTCTACGTGAACAAGAACCCGAACGAGGATCTGCCGCCCCTGCAGAGGGAATTCCTGCGCCTGGTGCTCTCCGCCGAGGGTCAGGACGTGACGCGGCGTGACGGCTTCATTCCCCTGCCGGAGAGCGCCGCATCCCGGGAGCGTGCCAACCTCGGGCTCGAGTAGGTCCGCCTCTCAAGCCCCGGAGCTGTTGCCACTGCCGGCCGACGCGGATCGGTTGGCAGTGCTTTTCTGCACTGCTGCAGGCGCCACGTTTCCTTGCTGTTAGACACAGTAACGTCTTTCCCCTGTCACACGACTGTCATGTTGGCGCCCTAGCATGCGCCCACATCGTTACTACCGGGCCTCTACCATGACCGATGCAGCGAGCACTCACAGTCCGGGGTCGGGGCCAACCGGTCCGCGCTCCTACATGCCGTCACTCCAGCAGCGCCAACGCCTGCGGCGCTGGCGAGCCGCGAAGGACTGGTGTGGCAAGGGCACCATCGCCATCTTCGGCATTGGCGTGATCGTGACGCTGGTGCTGATGTTCGTGTATCTGTTTTCCGAGACGGCACCGATTTTCGGCAGCGCCGAAATGGAGGCTGTCGGGCGTTACGATGCCCCGGGCGCCGACGGCGCGCCGACCCTGCACACGGCCATGGAGCGCTACCGACAGGTCGCGGTGCGATTCACCGACGACGCACGTGCCGTGTTCTTTTACCCGACCACTGGCGAGGTGATCAGCGAAGAGGTTCTGAACCGCCCCGAAGGCGTCAATGTCACGGACTTCGCCACCGGCGAGGCGCGCAGTCGCCTGGTGGGCTACGGCCTGGACGACGGCACGGCGATCTTCTTGCGGCACGACTACGACATCTCCTATCCCGGCGGCGAGCGGCAGATCGCGCCGAAAATCACCTACCCGGAGGGTAATGGTGAGCCGCTGGACGTGTTTGCCGAGGAGGGTTACGCCCTGGATGTCATCGGCGTGCAGCGCGGCGGATTGGGGACCGCGATCATCGCCGCCAACAACGAGCACGAGCAGTTACGGGTGGTCCTGTTCAAGGAAGACGAGGATTTCCTCACCGGTGATGTCACCGTGGAGCGCCAGGTCTACGAGATGCCCTGGCCGGAGGAGGGTGTCGAGGTTACCCAGATCCTCATGAATACCACCATGCGGAATCTGTTCGTCGGCGGTGCTGACGGCCGGCTCCACTATTACGACATCTCCAATCGCCGCAACCCGCGCCTGGTTGCCAGCGAACGGGCCATCCAGGGCGGCGATGCAGAGGTGACCGCCATGGATTTCCTGCTTGGCGCGGTGTCCATCATCGCCGGCGGCTCCGACGGCTCCGTGTCGCAGTGGTTTCTGGCGCGTAACGAGCAGGGGGAGCGGCGGCTGACCCAGATCCGCTCCTTCGAGCCCCACGGCGCGCCGGTCACGAGCATCGGTCCGGAGCACGCGCGCAAGGGGTTCGCCACCGCTGCCGCCGACGGCACCGTGCAGCTGCATCACGCCACCTCCGACCGCACCCTGGCGCGACTCAACCTGGGCGACGAAATCGAGGTGGATTCCGTCTCCATGGCGCCACGCCAGAACGGCATGCTGATCGTGGGCGAGGACGGTGGTTTTCGCTACCTGGATGTGAGAAACCCGCACCCGGAGATCTCCTTCAGTGCGCTGTGGCAGAAAGTCTGGTACGAAGGCCGCAACAACCCGGATTATGTCTGGCAGTCGTCGTCGGCCACCCAGGAATTCGAGCCCAAGTTTTCCATGGTCCCGCTCACCGTGGGCACCCTGAAAGCGGCCTTCTACGCCATGCTGTTCGCCGCCCCGCTGGCAATCCTGGCGGCGATCTACTCGGCGTATTTCATGGCGCCGCGCATGCGCACCGTCACCAAACCCACCATCGAGATCATGGAGGCCCTGCCCACCGTGATTCTCGGCTTCCTGGCCGGGCTCTGGGCTGCACCCTATTTCGAGAACAACCTGCCGGCGATCTTCAGCATCCTGCTGCTGACGCCGATCTCCTTCATCGTCGCAGCCTGGCTCTGGACGCGGGTGATTCCCGCGGGGGTAAGTGGTCGCGTGCCGGCCGGTTGGGAGGGCGCGTTGCTGATTCCGGTGGTGTTGGCGGTGGGCTGGTTTGCGGTGTCCATGAGCCCGTTACTGGAGGTCTGGTTCTTCGGCGGTGATATGCGTCAATGGCTCACCGATCAGGGCATTACCTATGACCAGCGCAACGCCCTGGTGGTGGGTATGGCCATGGGGTTCGCCGTAATCCCGACCATCTATTCCATCTCCGAGGACGCCATATTCAACGTGCCCAAGCACCTCACCCAGGGTGCGCTGGCCTTGGGGGCGACCCCTTGGCAGGCGGTAGTGACGGTGGTGTTGCTGACTGCCAGCCCGGGCATCTTCTCGGCGGTCATGATCGGATTCGGTCGGGCGGTGGGCGAGACCATGATCGTGCTCATGGCCACCGGCAACAGTCCGGTGGTCAACTTCAACATCTTCGAGGGCATGCGCACCCTGTCAGCAAATATCGCCGTGGAGATGCCCGAGGCGGCCGTGGGTGGCACGCACTACCGCATTCTGTTCCTGGCGGCGCTTGTGCTGTTCCTCATGACTTTCGTCCTCAACACCATTGCCGAGGTGGTGCGCCACCGCCTGCGCAAGAAATACAGCAGCCTCTGACAACGGGCCCGGGAGACCTTCATGCGTAATTGGTTCAATCGCGGCATACCGTGGATATGGTTGAACGCCGGCGCGGTGGCCATCAGTCTGGTGCTCGTGGTGGGACTGTTTGGCCATATCGTGTTCACCGGCCTGCAGCACTTCTGGCCGAGCAACATCGTCGCCTTCGACTACGCCGAGCCCGGCGACGAGCCCGTCAGTGTCATGGGCGAAGTCGACCGCTCCGAGGTGCTCAGCGTGCAGGCGGCACAGCAGCGGGGCTTCCAGGTGGATGAAGACGGGGACCTGATTACCCGTCACCGGATCAAGCGCGGCAACCGGGACATCACGGACCGCGATTTCACCTGGTATGTGCAGGAGAACATGTCCGAATGGGAGTACCCCGAGGACGCCGTACGGGTGGAGCGTCGCCAGTGGGGTGACTTCTACGGCTACCTGCGCGAAGTGCGCGTCGGCGGCGACGTGGTGGCCGAGGGCGATGAGGCCTGGGAGCGGTTCGACAGCCTGTTTGCGGAGAATGTGCCCCGTATCGAGGAGATCGGCCGCATCGAGCGCGTGGAGATCGGCAACGTCAATGCCGAGATCGAGGAGGTGCGCCTGGCCCAGCGCCGCCTCCAGGCCGACGAGACGTTGTCGGAGCCGGAACGAGAAGAACGCTCCCAGGCCTTGCGGGAGGAACGCGAGCGCTGGGAAGCCGAGTACGACCAACTCGTCGAACGCCGCAACGAACTCCTGGAGGACATCGAGCGTTTCGAGGCCGTGTTCGAGACGGCGGAAGGGCACCGGGCGACCATGCCGCTGGGGGATATCGTCAAGCCGAGTCGCCCCAACGCCATGAGCATCGGCGAGAAAACCGTCTTTTACGTCGGCGAGTTCTGGGACTTCGTCTCCGGCTATCCCCGCGAGGCGAATACCGAGGGCGGGATTCTGCCGGCTATTTTCGGCACCGTGTTCATGACCCTGGTCATGGCGGTGTTCGTGACGCCCTTCGGTGTGCTGGCGGCCATCTACATGCGCGAGTATGCCAAGCAGGGGCCGCTGATTCGCATGATCCGCATCTCGGTGAACAACCTGGCCGGGGTGCCATCCATTGTCTTCGGCGTGTTCGGGCTTGGTTTCTTCGTCTATTTCATGGGCGGTGGGATCGATCAGTTCTTCTACGCCGAGCGCTTGCCATCGCCGACCTTCGGTAAGGGCGGCGTGCTCTGGGCCTCGCTCACCCTGGCGCTGCTGACCCTGCCGGTGGTGATCGTCTCCACCGAGGAGGGGTTGGCACGGATCCCCGGGTCCATCCGCCACGGCGCCCTGGCGCTGGGGGCGACCAAGGGGGAGATGCTCTGGCGCACCGTGGTGCCGTTGGCCACGCCGGCGATGATTACCGGGCTGATTCTGGCCGTGGCGCGGGCGGCCGGCGAGGTGGCGCCGCTGATGCTGGTGGGCGTGGTGAAGCTGGCGCCGGCGTTGCCGGTGGACGGCAACTTCCCGTTTTTCCACCTGGACCGCAGTTTCATGCACCTGGGCTTCCATATCTATGACGTGGGCTTCCAGAGTCCCAACGTGGAGGCAGGGCGGCCGTTGGTGTATGCAACGGCGCTGATCTTGGTGATGGTGATCATCGTGCTGAACCTCACCGCGATCATCATCAGAAACCACCTGCGGGAGCGTTTCCGCGCCGAGAGCGACTAGTGTCCTGTAGCCGAATTTCGGCTACAGGACACTAGTCAGCGCCGCAGGCGGCTTTTGGGACCGGCGGGCCACAACCAGCCGGCACGGACAACCGAATCAGGCAGGACCGAGCAATGAGTGAGACAGAAACCCGCGACACCGCCACCCACGCCGTCAGTTCGAACCGCGGCCGCAGTGGCGGACAACGGCAGCTGAATATCCGCAACGAGGACATCTGCGTCGAGATTGACCAGCTCAAGCTCTGGTACGGCAACGACCAGGCGCTCAACGGGATCGACATGAAGATCCCGCGACAGCGGGTGACGGCGTTCATCGGCCCGTCAGGTTGCGGCAAGTCGACCTTGCTGCGCTGCATGAACCGGATGAACGACCTCATCGACAACTGCCGCGTCGAGGGCGCCATTCGCATCGATGGCCAGGAGATATACGACCGCTCGGTGGACATTCCCGAGCTGCGGCGGCGGGTGGGCATGGTGTTCCAGAAGCCCAACCCCTTTCCGAAATCCATCTACGAGAACGTGGCCTACGGGCTGCGCCTTCAGGGTGTGAAAAAACGGCGTATTCTCGATGAGGTGGTGGAGAAATCCCTCCGCCGGGCGGCCCTATGGGGCGAAGTCAAGGACCGCCTGAGCGAGAATGCCTTTGGCCTCTCCGGCGGGCAGCAGCAGCGGCTGGTGATCGCGCGGGCGATCGCCATCGAACCGGAGGTCCTGCTGCTGGACGAACCGGCCTCGGCGCTGGACCCGTTGGCGACGCTCAAGATCGAGGAGCTGATCTTCGAGCTGAAGAAGCACTACACCATCGCCATTGTCACCCACAACATGCAGCAGGCCGCGCGCGTGTCGGACTACACGGCGTATCTTTACCTGGGTGAGCTCATGGAGTTCAACGACACCGATACCCTGTTCACGAATCCCTCCAAGAAGGCGACGGAAGACTACATCACCGGCCGGCACGGCTGAGTCGCCGCGCCGTTCGCGCCAATATTGACAGGCCTCAGGGCCCCCGAATGACCGCAGGAGCAAGGGCCATGACAGACGATTCCATCGACGAAAGCTTTTTCAGGCAACACATCTCCCACCAGTTCAACGAGGAGCTGGAGGATATTCACAGCCGCGTCCTTGCCATGGGCGGCATGGTCGAACAGCAGCTCACGGATGCCGTGTCCGCGATGGTGGACGGCAATATGGAGCTGGCCCAGACCGTTGTCACCAGTGACTACAAGGTGAACGCCCTGGAAGTGCAGCTTGACGAGGAGTGCACGCACGTGCTGGTGCGCCGCCAGCCCACAGCCAGCGACTTGCGTCTGGTCATGGCCGTGGTGAAGACCATTACCGATCTCGAACGCATTGGTGACGAGGCCGAGCGCATCGGGCGCATGGCGTTGCATCTGCTGCAAGAGGACCGTACCGTGGCCCCCATGAAGGACATGGGCGCCTTCGGCTATCACGTGCGGGATATGGTGCGTGGTGCCCTGGACGCGGTGGCACGCATGGATGCCCAGGCCGCGGTACGGGTGGCCCAGCAGGACATCCAGGCGGATAGCCAGTACCAGGTGATCCTGCAACGGCTGATGGACCAGATGATGGCCTCCCCGGACAGTATCCCCCGGGTCATGGATATCGTCTGGTCCGCGCGCTCCATGGAACGAATCGGCGACCGTGCGCGGAACATCTGCGAGTACGTGGTGTACTTCGTCCGCGGCAAGGACGTACGCCATACCAGCTTCGACCAGATGGCTCGCGAGGCCACGGGTGACCGCCATTGAGATGGGCCTGGCAGGCGCTCTGGGGCGTGTTTGTGCGCCCCGCAGCGACGCTTCAAGACTTCCGCAAGTACGACCCCGAGTCGGTGGCGCTGCTGTTGTGCTTCACAGGGCCGATGATCGTGCTCAGCGTCGTCGCCGCCGGTTGGGCTCACAGCCTCACGCCGGACGCATTCCCCCCAGAAACCCGGCCGCAGCCTGTGCCGTTCGCCATTTACAGTGCGCTTACGCAATTGGTGGGTGTGCTCGGGCTTGCCACCGCCGGACACTTCCTCTGCGATCTGTTCCAGGGGCGCTCGGAGTTCTCCCGCGCGCTGGCGGCCGTGTCCGTGGCCATGGTTCCTGCCTGGATCGGCAATGTGCTGGCCGCCTTGCCCTGGCCCTACGGCGCGCCGCTGGCGCTCGCGGGCATCGCCTACAGTCTGATACTGCTGTATGCGGCCTTCGCGCTTGTGTTGGGCATGCGGCGGGGTAATCGCCTGGGTCATTATGCGGCAAGCCTGGGCGCCGCGGCGCTGGTGGTCTTTGCGTTTGGCTGGCAGGCGGTGAGCTTGATCCCGGGGGCGGCGCCGGAGGTGCGGCTGGGGACGACTTGGTTGATTTAGACCATTGTTGGGTTAGGAGCGACGGGAAGGGGTGACAGGCGAGACGCTGGCGTGGTTGCCAAAACTACATGGTGCCCGTGGCGGCCTGTTTCTTGTGCGCCAGCGCCACGAGCCGTTCTTTCGGAAAACGGCATCGAAACGTGCTGCCCCGGCCAGGCGAGCTGCGGATTTCCAGGGTGGCATCGTGTCGTTGCAGTGCATGCCGGACGATGGACAGCCCCAGCCCTGTGCCGCCGCGGTCCCGAGAGCGGCCGTCGTCGACGCGATAGAAGCGCTCCGTAAGACGCGGAATGTGTTGGGGTGGTATGCCGATGCCGGTGTCCACCACGTCGAAACAGGCACTCTCACCGTCCGCATACCAGCGGATGTGGACTTTGCCGCCGTCGGGCGTGTACTTCACCGCGTTGTGGACGAGATTGCTAAAGGCGCTGCGCAACTCTGAAGCGACGCCGCGCAGTCCAATGCCTCCTTCGGTGTCACAGTCCACAGCGACCGTATCCGTGCCGAGTACGCGGCCATCCCTGCAGATGCTGCACACCAGCTCGGCCACGTCGAGGGGGGCCTCATCATCCGGGTTGGGCTGGGCGTCCAGCCGGGACAACAGCAACAGGTCCGCGAGAATCCGTTCCATGCGGGCCGCCTGCGC
>NZ_SKOG01000154.1 GCF_007120195.1 Aquisalimonas sp. | reverse complement strand
CGTTGACGAAGCCGCCGCCCTGTCGGCCGCCTTGCTGGGGGACTTGCTGCGGCGTTACAGCCGCATCGTCTTCGCCACCACCATCCATGGTTACGAAGGCACCGGCCGTGGGTTCGTGTTGCGCTTCCAGCGCACGCTGGAGTCGGAAACCCCGCGCTGGCGTCATGTGGCGCTCAAGGAGCCCATCCGCTGGCGCGAGGGCGATCCGGTCGAAGCCCTGGTGTTTCGGGCGCTCTTGCTGGATGCGGAGCTGCCGGCTGTTGATGCCCCGCGTTTGCCGCCGCCGCAGACCCGGCTGCAAACCGTGGACCGAGATGCCCTGGCG
This sequence comes from Aquisalimonas sp., assembly GCF_007120195.1. Taxonomy (GTDB): domain Bacteria; phylum Pseudomonadota; class Gammaproteobacteria; order Nitrococcales; family Aquisalimonadaceae; genus Aquisalimonas. Next base: position 4,227 of record NZ_SKOG01000154.1, on the reverse strand, counting down.
CGCGACGAACCATTGCTGCGGGATGTGTTCGGGTTACTCATCCACGCACACTATCGCACCCGCCCGCTGGACCTGCGCAATCTCCTCGATGGCCCCAATTTGTCGTTGCTGCTGCTGCGCCACGGGGACGCGGTGGTCGCGGCGGCCCTGATCGCTGAGGAGGGCGGTTTCCCGCAGCATGTGGCGCAGGCGATCTGGTCCGGTGCAAGGCGCCCGCGCGGGCACCTGCTGCCGCAGTCACTGGCCTGCCATGTCGGCGTGCTGGACGGCGCCACCTGCCGGGCCGCCCGGGTGATGCGCATTGCGGTCCATCCCGCGCTTCAGGGACGGGGGCTCGGTACGCATCTCATGCAGCGCGTGACCAGCGTCGCCCGCGAGCGGGGTTACGATCTCATCGGTGCGAGTTTCGGCGCGACGGGTGGCTTGCTTCGCTTCTGGGAGAAGACGGGGTGCCGCCCGCTGCGCCTGGGCATGCGGCGCGATGCGGCCAGCGGCACACACTCGGCCCTGACGGTTTGCCCGCTGAATGCCAGGGGTGCGGTGTTCTTCGATCAGGCGCGCGCGCTAATCGCCCGGGATTTCCCTGCCCAGCTCAGTGATCCCCTGCAGGCCGTGGAACCGGCCATCGTGCTGGCTTTGGTTCGGCATCTGAGCCTGCCGGAGCCGGAAGATCGGGACTGGTTGGATGCGGTTGGTTTCGCCCACGGCTACCGGTCGTACGAGGTCTCGCTGGCGGCGCTGCGCCGCATTACGCTGGCAGCACTGGCATCCGGGGCGAGCGCGCAGTTGCTCTCCGCGGTGCAGCAACAGGCCATGGTGGCAAGAATTCTCCAGCAGCGCAGCTGGGCCGACGCCGCGGCCGCCGCCGGACAAAGCGGGCGACCGGCGCTGGTCGACGTGTTACGCGAGGCCATGCGGCTGTTAATCGCCAAACAGGCACCGCTGCATGCCCGGCGCCTGGCGCGAGCGATTGGCTAACCTGTGCTGAGCACAACGTTGCCGATGACCTGCCCCTGTTCCACCAGTTCGTGCGCCTCGGCGATTTCCTCCAGCGGACGCCGTGCCGCGATCCGGTGCCGCAGGGCCCCGCGCTGCAACAGTTGGGTGACCCCGTCGATCGCTGGTTGACGCTGGGCATCCGGCAGGTTGTAGACGATAAAGAACTGCACCAGCACGTTTTTCAAAATGGCCTGGAAGAACGGCAGAGTGACTTCGCCGGCATTGGCGCCATAGGCGACGATCAGGCCATCAGGGCGGATGGCCGCAATGTCTATTGCTGCATTCGCGGCAAACTCAAGCTCGATAATGCGATCGACCCCAATTCCGCCCGTGAGCCCAAGGAGCCGCTCGGCCACGTCCTCGGTGCGATAATTGATCACGACCTCGGCTCCCGCCTCTTGCGCCACTGCGGCTTTCTCCGGTGAGCTCACTGTGGTCGCGATGCAGGCTGCGCCCGCGGCGCGCGCCATCTGAATGGCATACCAGGAGACCGCGCCGGCACCACCGGCAACAAGAACCGTCTGCCCCTGCACGCCGCCGTGGCAGTGCACGGCATGGTAGGCGGTCAGCGCCGGGATGCCGAGACAGGCTCCCGCGTCCGGGGCGACGCCTTCTGGCAGCGGCACAACCTGTTGCGGGGGAAGCACCACGTACTCCGCGGCTGTTCCGTGCGGGCGGCCCCAGGCGGCGTTCCAGACCCACACCCGCTGGCCGGCACGGTGTGCATGCGCGTTCTCGCCGACGGCATCGACCACACCGGCGCCATCGCTATGGGGAATGATGCGTGGAAAGGGCAACGCGCTGCTTCGGGTGCCGGCGCGCGTCTTGACATCGGAGGGGTTCACACCGCTGTAGTGCAGGCGAACCCGTACCTCATCGGGGCCGGGCTCCGGCGTCGGCACCTCGCCGATCTGCAGCACCTCCCGGGCGGCACCGACGCGTTCGTAATAGGCAGCACGCATACGAATTGGGTCTCCGATTGTTGTTAAAGTCGGGGCGGCCTGCCTGATGAAATCAGCGCCGCTGCGCCGAGGTCACGTCACGGTTGTCACGTCACGGTCGATGATGGCCGTAGCCACCTCGTCCATATCCTTGCCGATGATATCGGGGGGCTCGAACAGCGGGTCCAGCACCTGCCCGGGTCGGGCGACAAAGGCGCCAGCCCAGCCCGCATTCATGGCGCCCGCCACGTCCCAGGCGTGAGCGGCCACCAGCCGCATGTCCTGGGCGGTGGCAAGGAGGCTGCGGGCCGCCGTATTGTAGACCTCTGGGGCCGGCTTCAAGCACTGCGCCATGTCCACACTGAGGATCTCCTCGAAGTAGCCGCTGAGCTCCGCGTGGCCAAGCTGAGCCTGCGCCACCTGGGGGGGTGAGTTGGTCAGGGCAACCAGCCGCAGCCCGGCGTCCCTCAGCCTGACCAACGCGGGTGCGACATCGGGGTGGGGCGGTAGCGAGCGCATGCCCCCTGCGATGCTCTCCCGGTCCTTTTGTGTCAGGGTAATGGCGCGGCGCTCGGCGACCTGGGTCAGGGCACACCCGGCGATGGTGGAAAAATCCCGGTAGCGCCCGAGTATCGTCGTGGTCATGGCGGTTTGCAGCACCTGGCCGAACCATTCCCGCCGGGCCGCCGTCGTGCCGAAGACTCGCTCAAAGTGGGGGTCGAGACCGGCAAGATCGAGCAGCGTCTCGTTGACGTCAAAAGCGATAATACGACTCATGGTGCGCTCCTTGGAGAGTGTCTGCCGTTTTGCGCCATGCCGTTGACGGCGAGCGTCCTGACTCACGAGCGCACGCTGAACTCTCACGCCCTGACAGAGTCTGGATGTTAGCGTTGAATGGTAACAGTCTCCGGCCGTCTCTTCCCCCCGGCGCCTGAGCAAGTCAGCGGGATCGTGTTCCGCCGCAATGGGGCGGGGATGCGATTGTCCCTCCCTGAACCCGTGGAGTCATTGCAATGCTGAACCTCTCGCGGCTCGTCGCCGGGATCACGCTGAGCTCTTTCGCGGGCCTGCTGCCCGTGTGGGCCTGTGAGCAACCCGGTCAATGGTGGAGTCCGGGAGAGCACGTGCTGGACGATGGCACGCTGTACAAGGATCTTGCGGCGACCGATGCGGTGCTCCTGGGCGAGCAGCATGACCGCATGGATCACCACCGGTGGCAGCTGTCAACCTTGGCGCAGCTGCGCGCCCACGCGCCGGATTTGGTGTTGGCGCTGGAAATGCTGCCGCGCAGCGCGCAGCCTGCACTGGACGCCTGGATCGCCGGCGAGCTGGACGAGCGGGAGTTGCTGCACGACAGCGGGTGGTATGAACACTGGGGATTTAGCCCGGATCTCTACTTGCCGCTGCTGCACTTCGCGCGGCTTCACGGCATACCAGTACAGGCGGTGAACCTGGAACGCTCCGTGGTTCAGCGTATTGGCCATCAAGGCTGGGATGCCGTCCCGGCGGATGAGCGCGACGGTGTCGAGCCCGCGACCGAACCCTCCGAGCGGTACCTGGAGCGCCTGCACCGGGTTTTCGAGCAACATGCCGAGTTCGGCGCGGCAGAGGACCGCGAGGCGTTCGTGCGCTCGCAACTCGCGCGGGACCGGGCCATGGCGCAGGGCATTGTAGAGGCGCGCGAAGGGCGCGACGGTGAGCCGCTGGTGGTCGCGCTCATCGGCCGCGGGCATCTCGAGTACGGCGATGGCGTCCCGCAGCAACTTCGGGACTTGGGGCTGGAGGCAACGCCGGTGCTGCTGCCAGTGTCCCTGGACGAGCAATGCAGCGAGCTGGACCGCGATCTTGCCCGGGCCGTATTCACAATCGATGACGATCGCCACCAGCTGTCCGTTCTGTCGCTCGGTATCGGCCTGGAGGAGCCCACGGAGGATACAGGCGTTCGCGTGGTCAGCGTAATGGATGATTCGGTGGCTGCCGAGGCAGGCCTGGAGGCGGGCGATGTGGTCGTGGAAGCTGCCGGGAAATCGCTTCAATCACCCGGCGCCCTGCAGTTCATCGTCCACCGCCAGGCCCCTGGCACCTGGCTGCCCTTGACGGTTGAGCGCAACGGGGAAGAGCAGGGACTTGTCGCCCGTTTCCCGCCGCGCATGGAGGATTCAGGACTCTAGTGTCCTGTCCCGCAAATAACGTTACGATTGTCGCGGCCCTGACGGCCCCTGGCGGCGTTGCGCCTCCTCGCCGTAGTCCCCGCTACGCCTCGTCGGCGCGCCTTGCCAGGAACCGT
>NZ_SKOG01000097.1 GCF_007120195.1 Aquisalimonas sp. | reverse complement strand
CACGCCAGCCGCTCCACCCTCGTCACCAGCCAGCTCCCGGTCGAACACTGGCACGAGCGTATCGGCGACCCCACGCTCGCCGACGCCATCCTCGATCGCCTGGTCCACAACGCCTATCGCATCACCCTCAGCGGCGAGTCCATGCGCAAACGCCAAGCCGCTCGCGCCTCACACACACGCACCCAACAAGAGGACTGACCCATGCGCTTTACCCGCTACCACATCCGCCACGGCCACCGCCGAACCACCGTCAGCGTGGATACACACTTATCCAGCTACCTGGCACTGCGCCTCGGTCACATGCCCCAATCCCCACAGGCTCATCAGGCCGTGCGCCGCTGGCTGCAGCAACGACCCGACGAGCACAACGACCCCGGCCGTGTCGCCGTGAGTCAATGGCTGCAGCGCGAGGTCATCGACGCCATTGTGGATACACAATTATCCTCCGCCTACGCCGACTACCTGCTCGGGCCCTATGACGATTTGACGCCACGGACCACCGTCAGATAACAATGCACCTACCCGCGTCGCTTCGCTCCGATGGGTGGCCGGCTTGCCGTGGAACAGGTGGCCGGCTTCGCGTGGACTGGGTGGCCGCTTTCGCGTGGAATGGGTGGCCGGCTTCAGCGGAATACGCACACCAAAAGCCACAGCGTCGTCATATCCCCACGCTCGGCACCGTTCTGCAGCATTCTGCTGGCCGCCGGTTGCATCAACTGTTACCTATTCCATCGAGCCATGTTCGTAAGAAAGTTCTACCGTGCCCTCTGAGCGGCTCCCGCCTGTTGGCTCGGGCACTTTGGTCACAGCACAAGCCGTTAGGAATGCTCGACAAGCTGACCCAGGCCGCTCTGTCGCTGCCACCCAGCCATCCCCAACACTGGGTCGTCGATTGCCAAAGCGTCGGTGGCGGCAACAAGGCCCTGGTGTATCTCGGACGCCATCTCTACCGGGGCGTGATCCAGGAACAGGACATCCTCGCCTGCCACAACGGCCGAGTCACCTTCCGGTACCGCAGCAGCAAGACCAAACGCGATGAAACCCGCACCCTCGCCGGTGAGGATTTCCTGTGGCTGCTGCCAGCGTGCCGCAAGCTGATAGCCGCGCTCGGCCAGAATACGCGATCTGCTGAGCACAAAAGGGCCGACAGGCCGCTCTCCCACCGCCATGGCAGAGACGCCCTGCATGCTTGAGTGCCCGCCAGCAACTCGCGGGCATGACACAGCGTGACATCCGCAGAGATCTTTTCAGGAGTACTGATCAGCATCGGGCTCGTCCAACAAATGGGTCAGATTGTGGTTCGCTCCGCTCACACAATCCACGCTTATTCGTTAGCGCCCGCCCCTGTTGCCGTCTTTCCGTATATGGTGGTAATATACATAAATGATCGAGTGGCGGAAAGTCTCGGGTTTTCAATGGGATGCGGGCAATTCGCGCAAGAGCTCGGACAAGCACGGGGTTAGCCAGGCTGAGGCCGAACAAGCCTTCTTCAACCAGCCGCTTCTCATTGCTCGGGACCAAGATCATAGTCAGCACGAATCCCGCTATCACGCGCTGGGCAGGACCGATGGGAATCGGCTACTGCACATCACCTTCACCCTTCGCGAGGACGACACCTTGATCCGGTTAGTTTCCGCCCGCGATATGCACCGCAAGGAGCGATCCATCTATGAGCGAGCGACCTAAAAAGCCACCCCAGTTCTCTAGCGAGACCGAAGAACGCGCCTTCTGGGAGAGCCAGGATTCTTCGGAGTACATCGATTGGAGCCAGGCGGAGTCAGTGCAGCTTCCGAATCTCAAGCCATCCACCAAGACGATTTCGCTTCGTCTTCCCGTGTCGCTTCTCGAGCGTATCAGGGTAGAGGCGAACAAGCGCGACGTTCCGTACCAATCGCTGATTAAGGCCTGGCTCGCCGAAGACATAGACCGGCACGGCAAATAATCCATCGGCGCTAATGCAGAGCTGAGCCGCAGTGATCTGTTAGCCGCTCTTGGCATCTCACTGGCAGTCACTCAGGTATCTCTACCTCTGTGTAGCTGCCAGACGTCGCTGCGGTGATTGCAGCGACGAAGGCCGGAATCACTCGCTGCATCCTTGGCCAGCTCGTGGCCAGCAGCACGACTATGCCCAGGCGCGGATTCGCAAGTTTCTGCTGATGCTTGAGATTGGTATCGGTTGTGACGAAGACATGATACCCACCTTCCTCCGCCACCTTAAGCAGCTCGCCATTCTTCAGCAACGACCACCCCTGCTCATAGGGGGTAGATACTTCATGCACTGCCAGCGAGTGTCGTAGCGGACTTCGCGTCCCTTAATCGAATAGAATCCGCACCTATACGACCATTGCACTGTGCGCGGCATGATCTAGCACGGCGCGGACTTGTTGCGGCGAACCTGTCGCAGGGCACGGCTGAGGTTGTCCCGACTCAGCACGCTCCAGCAACGGTGAGAGATCAACGGAGTCGGCGTCGCCCCGATTTCCAGCAACCGGTTCATCCTCCGGAGCCTCCAGGGGCAGCGCACGCTGCTTGTCAGATGCTATCCGGTGACTCTGCACGAGGCGTCCGTCTCCTGTCACTGTGCGGGCCTTAGGCCCCTCACGCCGGGACCTACTATGCCCTTTGCTGACGTCTGCCGACTGATCAGCACCGGTCTCCCAGTGCGCAGTCCCATCCCTGGACAGACGGCAGACCTCCCGGGGTAAGGCACAGAACTTTCACCGCGTAGACGCCCGATTTATAAGGCACACCCCAGTCGCAGATGGAGGGCTTCGCTGTCACGTGCCAGCTCGCCCCGGATGTACCACACCTCGTATCGGGTTCCGGCCCAAAGCCCCGTGGCTTTGGATTGGGCTTCCTTCAGACGCCACCTCGCGATCACACCCTTGCCCTTCTCCTAGCCTTCGGCTCTGCGAACACCTGGCAGGAGGACTTTCACCTCCCTAGCTCTGTGCCATGCCCGGCACACACGACTCAAGCTAACCGGCCCGCGCTTTAGCGCGGGCCCGTTTTGAGCGCCGTGTTAGGCCCATTTTCTATGTGTAGCCAGGCTTCTGTCCAATACTATGTCAAATGAGCGACTGGAATTTCTTCCTTTCTCTCGGGCATCTTCGCTCCCGTTGCGATGTCATGGACAGCATGAAGAATATCCGATGAATAGTACCTATTCTTACATACATCGCAGATGCCAATGGTAATATCCTCCAGAATTATGAATCCTTTTTTGTGCTTGAATGCTTCTCGCTTTACAACCCGCGGTTGAACTGTTCCCTGGCAATATTCACACTTGTAACCGTACATGATAGCCACTCCTCAATCAGTGATTTCATAGACAGTAATGATCAAATAACGTTCAGTGCTCGTAACTCGCCCGGCTACTCCAACGGCTATTTGTTGATCTAATGCTGTTCCTTCAATAACGTATTTTGTTCCCCTAGGATCATTTTTCTCAATTCGGGTTATTTGCCCGCTCAGCACAGCTTGTTCTACATCAAGAAGATCAAGGTCGTCTTCAGCCATCTCTTCCATGGCATGGGCTGTCATATCGTATTGACCAAGTCGAATCTTCTCCCTTATCCGTTCTATGATTCTTCGTGGCATGTACCTGAACTTAATGTCTGCTTGGAACTGTCCCAAGTCTTGGATATGAGTTTGATGGGCCTAACGCGCGCAGCACGCGCGGCTTTGGAATGAAGGCGAAGCCGCAATGGAAAAGCCGTCGCTGTGCCTGCGATTGTTATAAACGCTCATAGTCTGGATCAGAGTACGACATATTAATGAAAGAAATGGTGCCTGGCCGAACTCGTGGCTTAACACCCAAAATATGTTCAGCCTCAACTTTTTTTGAAAAGTCAATTAGACAGTTCTTGTCATAAAATATATCGAGGTGCACTAAAATGTTGTACAAAACATTTACGAGTATGATGTCAGTGAACAGGAGGTCGCTTATTGATATTTGGTCACTTTTTCCAGAATGAACAAAAGCGCATCGCTTCGTATAAACCTCACTAATTTTTTCTGCAAAGTTATCCATTGCCCAAGCAGTAGTCCAGCCAATAAATGACTCCACCCTCTGAGGAAGTGCAGTCGAGTAGGAGTCACCTCTATGAGTAAGCAATGTCTCTATAGCGATCATATTCCACAAGAAAGCATGCGGGAGCTCGGTGGATGACTGACTTTTACCGGCCAAAACGGCTGCATTTTTTATGTCACGTTGCCAGCCAGTAGAGATGTTCTCCTTCCCCTTCACCACATCTAAAAGCCTTTCAAAAAAACTTAGCTTTTGGAACCTTTTCCAGTCTGACCCTAGCTCGAGTGTCATAAATTTGCCAGAGCGTTGCCTCTTAAGAGACCAAGACTTCTCTTTTGTATTCATCATGAAATATTTAAGAGAACCGGGCCTATTTTCATTTGCTATTGAAAGACACGCGTTGCGCCGTCTTCGACCAAAACCTAGTTGAGACAAAGAAAGTATATCCAGTTCATCTCTAGCGGTTTCCAGGAACTCTAACTCTTTCTCTTTACCGGACCCCCCAAATTTTGCAACTGCATACACCTCTGATTCATCGAAGAAATCATCCTTTTTAATTCTACTCTTTATCTCCGATATTTTGAGAGGAAAGCCAAGCCTTTTTCGAACGGCTGGTAATTTTTTTCGACCTACAAATGTTATTTTGTCAATCGTGATCTCTTGACCGATAGCATCCAGTAATTTAATCCCACTCACCGGAACTACAAATAGCCATAAACCCTTTTGGCTTTTTAACTCACTTAGAGCGGACATTCTTCACGATCCTTTATAACAGTTGATTCTACTGCGTCTGTATAAGTCGTGATATGCAGACGCTGTGTATCACCGCCAAGGTACTTGATGCCCACACATGGAGTCACGCATGCTGATGCTGCATGGTCAAGGACTGACGGAGCAAGGAATCATGGTAGATCGGCACGTTGAAGATGCTCGCACCCGCTTTTGGGATCGATACATTCAGGCTCTCCGAAAGCAAGGCGTCAAGCCACCTTTCGACCGGTGGCACGTCAGGCGAGCAGAACAGTTCATCAATGCACACCCTGACCAAAGGCTTCTCGAGTTAGGGCCTGAAGCGGTACAGCAGTACCTGAGGCAACTGGGCCATAAGGGTAACCTCAAGGCTTGGCAGTACCAGCAAGTGGTCCGTGCTATACAGACGCTGTATAGCACTGTTAACACTGCATGGGCGAAGCAGTTTGACTGGCAGTACTGGATGGATGCCGCCCAAACGCTCGAACCGGAGCACGTTTCCACTGCGCGAGATGCCCCAGCACCGACCCCAGTTCGGCTTGCAGAGCGCGTGGCGGACACTCGCTTGGCGCCAATCGTTCATGCCCACCCTCAGCTTTTCGAGGCCTTCTCCAACACGGTTGCTGCGAGGGGCTTAGCAATTACCACAGAAAAGACCTACTTGGCGTGGACGTGCCGGTTTATCGCGTATTTGGAGTCGAAACCGCCAGAAAGTGCGAGCGAAGCCGACGTGCAGGAGTTTCTTAGCGGTTTGGTAACTCAACGTAACGTAGCGGCCAGCACCCAAAGCCAGGCACTAAATGCGTTGGTTTTCTTTTCCGATATGTACTACAGCGGCCACTTGGGGAACTCCAGGCAATTGAACGGGCTAAACGCCCTAAGCGTCTTCCCGTTGTGCTCTCCCATCAAGAGGTCAAAGCGTTGCTGAACCAGCTGAACGGCGTTTACTATCTAGTCGCTTCGCTGCTCTATGGCTCTGGTTTGCGACTCATGGAAGCACTGCGACTGCGCGTTAAAGATGTAGACTTTGACCGACGGGCTATTACCGTGCGAGCCGGAAAAGGCAACAACGATCGCGTGGTACCACTTCCGCAAGCCACCGTGGAGCCGCTCAGAAGGCAATTGCAGCAGGTAAAGGCCATTCACGACGGAGACCTGGCCGATGGTTACGGCGAAGCCTCTTTGCCCCATACCTTGGCCCGGAAGCACCGGAGCGAGTCCGTTGGACGGACTGTAGTGGCCACGACGACCGGGCGGTAGGCACGCTACCGCCAACACGACATAGACAAACTCCTTGCCGTAGGGTCCGGGCGGGTATATGCCTATCCTCACCCTTGTTGACCTACAGTTTCAAGGCAGCCGCGGCACCCCGACCTTTGCCCCCGCCCCGTCCACCGCTAAAATAGCGGCCCGCTCTACCAACCTGCCGGGACTGCATGCCCGAGAAACACGCCTCACCCCTGACACCGCCCCTCCCCGCCAAGGCGGGCAACCGCGAGCACTGGTACGGCCTGTAAACGGACAGCCAGACCAACACCTACTGGACACAGGTGCGCAACCGCTACGAGCAGCGCCCCACGACCTGGAACGGCCGCTGCTGGCGCCCGACCGGCTGTTCCTCAGCCCGGACGACCTGCGCGAGCGTTTCAACACCCTGCCCCAGGTGGTGCTGCACGCCGACACCCCGGCGCCGGAGGTCCCGCGCCCGCGGGACGTGGTCTTCCAGGCCGAGCCGCTGCCGGATCTGCGCAACCGGCCCCAGGCGGACAACCCGCTGGCGCGGCTGACCACCTATCTCTCGGACGACACCAGCCGGGTGCTCTTCATTGCCGAGACCAGCGAGTTCCTGACCCTGGAGTATGCCAAGGGCGACAGGCTCTACGTGCCGGTCAGCTCGCTGCATCCGATCTCCCGCTGCACCGGCGCCGAGGGCGACGCGGTGCCGCTGCACCAGCTGGGCAGCGACAAGTGGTAGAAGGCCAAAAAGCGCGCCGCCAAGCGCGCCCGGGACCGCGGGCCGCCGAGCTGAACAAGCCTGAGAACGACGAGGCCGGCACAATCGGGGCCGCGGCGACTAACTAGATGACCCGAACCGCGCCACAAGCATGACCCCGATTACGTAGACGGTGACCTGGCCCGAAAGACAGTTTCCGACCCGTTGCTGCCGGTCACAAGCGCGGTGATGAACGGCAGTTCTGTAGGTGGGCGCTCCGTTGTGTTCTCGGCGGCTTCAGTCCATACGATTAGTTGTTGCGTGATGCGCAACATGCTACCGTCAGGCAATGATCAAATCGTGCCGTCAAAAGGGACTGAAGCGGTTCTATGAGTCCGGCAGCTCGGCAGAAATCCAGCGGCAGCGTGCGCAAGCGTTGCGCATGCTGCTTGCTGCGCTGGAGACCGCTGCAATGATATCGAGGATATGAACGTGCCCGGGTTCCGTCTGCATCGGCTTCGCGGGCGTCATAAGGACCGCTGGTACGTTTGGATTAACGGGAATTGGCGGCTGGCATTCGAATTCCGTGACGGCAATGCATATGTACTCGACTACGAGGATTATCACTGATGACGATGCACAATCCGCCGCATCCAGGAGAGTTCATTCGCGAGGTCTATAGCGAAACAGCGTGTCGACCTTGGCAATGTCCGAGCCACACCGCTCAACGCCGCCTGACAGTGTCGGGAGATTGCGTATCGCCCTGAACTTCACCAACCGACCCTGAACTACCGACCCTGAACTAACACTCGCCATCCGAATGCGAGAGGATGCGTTGCCATCGGGATGTTGCTTGCCCAATTGCTCGACAAGCGGGGTCCAGATATAGGCCGGATGGATGGACTTGACCCGGGTTTTCTCCTGCGCGTAGAACAGCGCATCGTTCTTGCTCATCAGGCGTACCGCACCCTTCGAGGCATGGTAAGGCGGCAGGTCCGCCGCGCCGATCAGACCGTAGATTTCGGTCACTCAACCTGGATTAGTCGACTGTCCAAATCGGGCAGAGCCCCCATTGCTCGCACGAGCAGCAATGCCCCAGTGATTAGGTCACACAGCGGCGGCGATGGGGCCGTCGCCGAGAATGTCGATACGCCCGCGGGCCAGGCGAATCCAGCCCTGCCGTTCGAAGTCCTTGAGCAGCCGGCTGACAACCTCGCGCGCGGTTCCCAGTTCCACGGCCAGGTCCTGGTGGGTCATGTTCAGGGGACTGTCCGGGGCATGGGCGCGCAACCACTCCGCCAAGCGGACGTCCATGCGCTGAAAGGCGATCTCCTCCACCAGCATCATCAGAGTATCCAGACGCTGCCCGTATGACGCCATGATGTGCCGGCGAAACGCCGAGGAGCGCTCCATGAGTTCATCGAACAGGCCGTAGGGGAGCATCGCCACGGTGGTGGGAATCTCCACCGTTGCTTCTGCCCGGTATCCGCGCCCGGCCATGAGACAGCCGATGGAGAGTGTGCAAACGTCGGCGTCGCCGATGCGGTAGAGCACGATCTCGTGGCCGGAGCTCCCGGTCATCTGCACCCGAACGCTGCCCTCGAGCACCAGGGGCAGGCCCTGGCAGGCATCGCCCGGCCGGAACACCTGCTGTCCCGCCGGCAACTCCATGACCCGGGTCCGCTGCTCTACTCGTTGCAGCAGCTCGGGGGCAAGGCCTGCAAAAGCGGGGTGCTCTCCAAGTTGCATGGTCGGTCTCCCGTGGGCGTCTCTCGCGGATCGCCCTTTCCGCGTGGCACTGCCCACCGGGTTTTGGCTTCGGCATGCGCGCGCGACGTATGTGACTTAGTCACTGACGCCGCGTGCGCATGCACGCATTGTACATACCATCGCGAAGCGCATGCCAAGAGGAGGCAGCCATGTTCAAGTGCAATATGGGCACCATCGACCGCGTAGTCCGTGCTGTCATCGGTGTGGTCCTGATCAGTCTCGTGTTTATTGGCCCGCAGACTGCGTGGGGCTGGATTGGGCTCGTGCCTCTGGCCACCGCGGCCCTGGGGTTCTGCCCGGGTTACAGTCCGCTGGGTCTGTCCACCTGCAAGACGAAAACTTCCTTAGCCCGATAGGGGGAACGACGCTATGACCAAACGACTCACTGTCCTACTGGTGTTCCTGACTGGCCTGATCCTTGGACACTCGGCGCATGCCGACGAACCAGACCACCTGATCTCCTTCGTCACCTCCGGATCGAACGAGACACAGGCCATGGCCATGATCCTCACCACTCATTACTTGCGTGGAGGGGGCAGTGCTCAGGTCCTGCTCTGTGACGAGGCGGCGGAACTCGCCCTGAAGGAGTCCGATACAGGTTCGGAAGTGGTCCAGCCAGCGGATGCGTCTCCTCGCCAGATGCTCGGCGGCCTGATGGCGGCGGACGTGGAGGTGCAAGTCTGCGCCATCTTCCTGCCGAACAGGGCGGAGACAGAGGACGATCTCCGTGAAGGGGTGACCGTGGCTCGGCCGGATGCCATTGCCAAGGCCATGGCCCGGCCGGACTCAAAGCTCTTCAACAACTGACTTCTCGCGTGACGGTGGCGCCGGGCCGGATGGCTCGGCGCCTTATCTGCGTACCTTCTTCACGAAGTGAGCATGGCTGAGCACGGAGCACACTGTTCCAATTTACCCTGCCCCTGTTTCCACTACGCGATCGCTGCCTCCTGACGCAGCTGGCCGCGTTCGTCCCAGTCGTCCCAGCCGGGGAAGGGGATCGGGTGATCGTGCTGCAGCTTTGTAAGGCGCCGCGCCCACGCAGTCTTGTTGGCTTCCAGCTGGGCGCGGACAGCGTCTTCTGAGGCGTACGAATAGCCGTGTCCCTGAACGCCATAGCTCATGAAGGCTGGCAACACCGAGAAGCCCATGTAGTAAAGCGAGTACTGAATCGGCCACAGCAAGGTGGCGAGATCACCCCCGCGACTGCCCGGACCGAACACGTCAGCGCGCGCGCCGGTTGTGACCGAAAGGATGGCTCGCTTGCCGCGGAAGTAGCCGCGATCATAACGCATACGGCTGGTATAGAGCCCTCCGCTGATGAATACACGGTGGTGGGTAGAGATGGGCCTTGAGGGTCGCCCTCTTGAACCCATCCCCCCTCGCAGAACCCGCCGAGCGGATTTCCCGCAACGGGCTCCCCAGGCTGCACTCGTCGAGGACGTGTCACACCGTCGCATGGCGTGTCGAGCCCGCATAAGGCAGTTCAAACCAGGATCGGCTCTTGAGGTAGCTCCAGTACATGCGATGGCGCTGACTGCGTCTTCGCAACCGATGGCGCCACTGCCGCTGCACCTCGCGACGTAGGGAGTCGAGCTTCGGTTTGCAGTGGTGGAGCCCGAAGTACTGATAGAAACCGCGCAGCATCGAGGCTAACTGACGCTGTTGGTCGCGCCGTTTCCAGTGCATATGCCTCTTGAGCCAATCCTTGGTCTTGGCCAGGAACTTTCGGCAGCTTTTGACGCAAGGTATCCGCACCAAGGCAAATTTGCCACCCCGGTCGACTCCGCAGACGTGCTTAAAACCCAGAAAATCAAACGTCCCCGGCTTTTCGCCGGTCTTCTCCAGGTCTGTCCGCACGAAGCGCCCAAAGCGCATCAGCCGCGTCTTCTCCTCTGCCAATTCCAGTCCGAATTTCCCGAATCGATTGGTCAGGCCCTTATGGAACCCTTCCGCATCGCGCCGGTATTGGAAGTTCACCACAAAGTCATCGGCAAACCTCGTCAGGTACGCCTCCCCTTTGCACCACGGCTTAACCTTCCTCTCAAACCAGAGATCAAGCACATAGTGCAGGTAGATGTTCGCCAGGATCGGGCTGATCGGCCCCCCTTGCGGCGACCCTTCCTCAGTTCGCGTCACAACTCCACCTTCCATGAAGCCCGCGTTCAACCATTTGCCAATCAGGCGCAGGATGACCGGGTCTCCAATCCGATGAGCCACCATCTTCTGTAGCCAATCATGCTGGATGTGGTTGAAATATCCCCGAATATCGGCCTCGAACAAGTGCCCTGCCTTCTTCGTCACGATCACCTCGCGCAATGCCCGTAGGGCATCGTGCGGGTTACGTCCTGGCCGAAACCCATACGAGCATTCCAGGAAATCCGCCTCGAACACCGACTCCAATATCCGTGCTACCGCTCTTTGCAGCAGGCGATCCTCAACCGTCGGTATGCCTAACGGCCTTGTACCCGCCTTGCCGGGACCCTTCGGGATTTCCACGCGGCGTACCGGTGGCGCTCGATAGGCCCCTTGCTTCAAGCGCTCGCACAGATCCTGGACCCGTCCGTCCAAGTCGCGTTCGAACTCCTTCGTCGTCTCTCCATCAACCCCGCTTGCTCCCCGCCGATTCATCTGCCTCCAGGTTTCCTTCAGAAACTCCGGTGTAAGCAAATGCGCCAGCGCGGTAAAGCGCAGCTTCGGATTCGACTTCGCCTTCTCAACGATCTGGTCCAGTTGCGTGGACATCCTTCTCCTACCTCTGAGTGCAGGGAATGTTTCCCCGGACCAGCAACTCAACCTGCCCCGCCGCTTCCCCATGTGCGCGGCTTTCCCGCGCTCCGAGTACTACCAACGAGTCCGACTTCCACCGTCGCTTTTGCCTCCCTCAGGATGGTCCTTTCGGTCGGCATACTCGACCCAGCCCAGCACCGCTAGACCAAGACGGCGGTGGATCTCCCAGGTGCCATGACGCTTCCATTTCTGTCCATGCCGTGCTCTCAGACCCCGCCGGAGTCTCCAGCGACCTCGCCATTGGCGGTCGCCTACTGTAGCCTTCCAGGTTTTCGACCCTGTCGGCCTCCGGATGTGTAACGAGGCTCCATCGCTTCACTTGCGTTACGGCCTGGACATCGCTCTGTCTACGCTTAACTCATGTCGTTACCTTCATGAGCCCAAGACTCGATTCCCGGTGGGGCGGCTCGTTCCCCTTTCCGGGGCGGGAATTGCACCCGCTGAAAGCGCCGGGCTTAACCTGGCGCACCGAACCAGCCCTTGAGGATCGCCGGCTGTGCGTGCCACCAAAGCGGGAACTGCAGGATCACGAGTTCAGCACGCTCAAGGCGATCGATTTCGCGCCGAACGTCTGCGGGCAGGGAATCGTTGTTCCAGGCGTGACGCTGTTCGCCCAGTGGCGAGAAGACTTCCGCGGACTCGCGGTTGCGGTAGTGCTCCGGTCCTTCGACCGGATTGAAGCCCTCGGCGTAGAGGTCGGAAACCTCCACCCGATGTCCCTGCCCCTCGAGCGCAGTCCGGGCGACATCCTTCAGGCCGGCGTTGAATGATCGGGGTTCCGGATGGGCGAGGACGATCAGAGCATGCATGGCGTACCTCCGGGCTGCGTGCATCGTAAACATGCCATCATGCTAGGGCGCCCAATCGCGCAAATAAATCCCTAATCAATGCAAGAGACGTTTGCACAAATGAACAGAAAGCTGGCGTGGGATGATCTACGAGTCATCGGAGCGATCGCCGGTGCCGGCTCGCTTGCCGGTGCGGGTCGGCGGCTCGGCGTGAGCCACGCGACCGTGTTCCGCCGACTCGCGGCCATCGAGGAACGCCTCGGCGTGGAGCTGTTCGAGCGCAGCCGCGCCGGCTACAAGCCGACCGTTGCGGGTGAGGAGGCCGCAGCCGCGGCCGCCCGAATCGCGGAGGAGGTCAACGACATCGAGCGCCGTGTGGTCGGGCGCGATCTCAGACCGTGGGGCACGGTCTGCCTGACGACAACGGACACGTTGTTGGTGGGGCTGCTGTCACCCATCTTCGCGGCATTTCGCCAGGCGTATCCGGATATCGATCTGGAAGTCGTCGCCTCCAGTCGGGTGGCCGATCTCGCCCGCCGCGAGGCCGACATCGCCGTGCGGCCGGAGTCGCACCCGCCCGAACTTCTGGTGGGACGTCGCGTCGGAGTGGTCGCGCAAGCGATTTACCAGCGCATCGATGGACAGGGTGCGGGAGAGCGAAGCTCCGCCGCGCAATCCGAGCAATGGATCGGACCTCACGCACGCATGGGGTATCGCCTGCTGGAAACCTGGATGCAAGCGCATGGTCACGATTCGCACTGCCACTTCCGGGTCGATACCGTACTCGGCATGCAAGCGGCCGTGCGAGACGGCATCGGTCGCGCAATCCTGCCCTGCTACATCGGTGACCCGGATCCACGACTAACCCGCCTCAGCGACCCCATCTCTGAACTGGCCACCGATCTCTGGATCCTGATTCACCCGGATCTGCGCAACACGAGGCGAATCCGCGCCGTTGCCGATTTCACTGCGGAATCCCTGGCGCAACGGCCCCGCCTTGGTGGCGCCACTTGAATCCGCATCTATCCAGCCAGTGTTCTGGTCATGCTCAGCATGCGTTGTTGTAAATCACAGGGTCGGTGAGCGTGCGGCCTTTCCGCTGTTGTGCGACAGCGCAGTGGCCGAATACCTGTGGGGCCCCCTGCTCGATGCCATGGACGAACTCCAGGGTGATGGAATCGGTATGGACGCACTGATGCCGGCATCTTAAGGGCCGCCACCCTAAGGCGAAGGGGCTGCAGAATTCACCGTTTGCAATAACCACTGCCGAAACCGGTCAACCCCTGGTTTCGGCCGCCGCTCGGGCTCCAGCAGGTAAAACTGCGACGGCGTCTTAAAGCGTGCGCTGAACGGTGCCACCAGCAAACCACTGTTGAGATAATCATCGACCAGGTGCTTCCAGGCCAGCGCCACGCCCTGTCCATTCAGCGCGGCCTGCACCACCAGAAGATAGTTATTCATGTTCAGCTGCTGCAGGGTCTTTCCATCATAGGGAATACCAAATTCTGCAAACCAGTCCGGCCAGCCAAACCACTCGTCATTGACGTCCAGCGACAGCAACTTCACACGTGACAGATCGGAGAGTTCCTGCAGCTCAGGATGGCGCGCCAGAAAGGTCGGGCTGCAAACCGGAAACAACTGCTCTTCAAACAGCGGTGTGCTACGCAATGTCCGGGGCAGTTCGCGGCGGTAAAACAGTGCCAGGTCGAATTCACTCTGGTGGATGTCCTGCTGTGAATCCACCGCCAGAATGCGCAGGTTGATGTCGGGATACAGTTCCTGAAACGCCTGATACTTCGGCAGCAGCCAGAACGACGCCATGGCATTGGTGGTCACTACGGTAATCGGCTCATCGTCCCGCGCCTGAGTGATCTCGGCTGTGGCATCCGAGAGTGTCAGCAACAGCGGCCTAACGGTCTTGTAGTAGCTCAGGCCCGTTGCCGTCAGTTGCAGGCGTTTTTTTTTGCGGGTGAACAGGGCCGTTTCCAGATAGGCTTCCAGATGACGCACCTGCCGGCTGATGGCACCCTGGGTAACCCTCAGTTCATCGGCGGCCTTCGTCACGCTTAGGTGCCGCGCAACGGCCTCGAACACCACCAGACTGTTCAGCGGTGGCAGCGGGCGAATACGCATGGCGGAATCCGCACTGTGGTGACTTCGAGAGCGAGTTTACTTGATTACATATTATCACCAATGTCTCATGGGGACCGAGACGCTCTGCAGACTGCCACTGTCGCCCTGAGACAAACGCGTCGGCTGGCTTTACTTCTTTACTTTTTCTCAAGTTATACCGGCCGATTAGTCGTTTGTTGTGCGTTCCCGTCATTGCTTACGATCGACAGGTTAGTCGGTCTCTGCCAAGCACTCAGGAGCGCGCGCCATGACAACACCCAGTTCAAATCATCGGATAACACGGGCCGACCTGGAAGCCGTGCTCCGACCCATCGCAGACGCGCGCGGCATGCCGAATGCCACCTATGAGGACCCGGCTCTGTTTCAGTATGAACGCGACCAGGTCATTGGCAGACGCTGGGCCGCCATCGCCTTCACTAGCGAACTGCCGCGCGAGGGCTTTGCCAAGCCGATCAACTTCATGGGCCTGCCGCTGGCCATCATGCGCAACCGGGAAGGAGAAGTTAATGTCTTTCACAATGTCTGCAGTCATCGCGGCATGATACTGGTGCGCGAAGAAACCGAAGTACGCAATGTACTCCGGTGTCCCTATCATTGCTGGAACTATGATCTGAACGGCAACCTTAAAGCCACGCCCAATATCGCAGGGATGGGCCAGCACACAGTCGCAGGCTTCGATCGAAGCCGGCATGGTCTGAAAAAAGTCCGCTCGGCCAGCTGGCTTGGCATGATATTCATCAACCTCTCGGGTGACGCCGAAGACTTTGCGACATTCATCGAACCTCTGGTCAGCCGCTGGGAGGCATTTGTCGGCGTCGGTGGCCTGAACCAAGTGCGCGTGGCGCACACCCATAGCGAGATGGAGCTGACCGTTCAGGCCAACTGGAAACTCGCCGTGGAAAACTACTGCGAGTCCTACCACCTGCCTGCTGTGCATCCGGCCCTGAACAGGTACTCGCCCCTGTCCAAGCACTACAACCTGGTGGTCAACGATCATATGTCCGGCCAGGGTACTCTGAACTACAACCTTGCAGAAATGGCGGGTTTCAGCCTGCCACAATTTGAGCACTGGCCCTCTGATAAACAGCGTCACGCTGAGTATGTGTCGCTTTACCCCAATGTATTGCTCGGTATTCAGGCCGATCATGTCTTTGCTGTCATGCTGCAGCCGCTGTCGCATGAGCAGACACTTGAAAAACTGCAAAT
>NZ_SKOG01000122.1 GCF_007120195.1 Aquisalimonas sp. | reverse complement strand
GCGCACCATCATTTTCGAGAACAGTACGGCCAAGGGCCACCAGGCCGTGGCCGTCGGCACCCGCGGCATCGTGCGCATCATCGGCGTGGACCGCCCTTGGCTGCATGAACTGCTGCCTGGGGGTTTTCAGCCGTGAAAGCAGTGGCAGCGCGCCACAACAAGGCAGCAGGCTCATGCAGTGGTATGGGCAACCGAGCACCACCGCATCGAACGAAGGCAGGCGAGACACTGTGTGGTCGTCGGTGCTCGCCATTGTTGAGGAACGGGGCTATGACTCCATCGAGCTGGAACAGGGTTCCGAACGCGCCACTTATACGACCCGTATCCAGACCGATTACCACCCCTAGGAGATAGAGGACACAGTGACAGAGCAGTTCGGCACAATCGTGGCCACCATCACCGCCGGCCGGCTGGTGCCGCTGGAACTGCGCGAACGCCACGATTGGGGCACGAGCACGCTGGACTTGCTGGACAAGGCTGCCGGTGGTGATCCGGATCCCACCCTGCTGCGCGAGGGTGTTGAAGTTGCCTACTATGAGGCACGCTCCGAGGCCATGGACTCCGACGAGACGGTGGCCGTGCTGGAGGAGATCAGCGAGGCGCTATAATCAGTGCTTCGTTAAGCAAACGCTGACCTATTCGTCGCGCCTCAGCCGTTGCCAGCGAAGGGCGGGCCCTGTGATTGCATTGGCAAGCGCAAGAATGCCTAAGTCACCACGGCGCTGGGTTGACGAAACCTATGGCTGCTCTTCAGCTTTTCTCATGTCTGGACTTGGTGGTCGGAAGGCCAGCCGGGCTGTGTCGGTGGCCCGAGCGCGTTGCCAGCATTTGGAGGCGCTGGTTACGCGCCGTGTGATTTCGCCGATCCGAGCTGTCCCAGCACACGCATCGGCTTCTCAGGTGAGTGGACCGAGGCGCTCACCGTGGGTCAGTCCCCGGAACAGTTGGTAGGTGGTACACATCGCCGCCCCGTCCACGTCGGGCGCGCCGCGCCCGGCGCGCACATCACCCGCGTTCACCGTACGCAGCTCGAACGACAGTCGCGTGCGTCCCGTGACGTTCGGGACGGACGCATGCAGATGGGCACCGGAGAAGCACAGGAGATCGCCCGGCTCGATGCTGACGGGCAGCGCATCGTCCCATCCAGGGGGCTGCGTTGCCAGCGGTAGCTGCGGATAACTCGTGTCGGGCCCCTCTTGCTTCAGCCGCCGCAACAGCTCGCGGAAGTCCCAGGCGGCGCTGTCATTCTGCACGGGGCGCTGGAAATAGCCCGGGAAAAAGGCGATCGTGCGCTCCGGGGTCGTCGGCCACACAGGGGCCCACCAGTTGGTCTGCGCCATGATGTTCGACCCCCAGGTATCGCGATGAACACCCAGCGGACGCACCAGATGGCCGCGGTTGGCGCTCGACGCCATCTGGATGCGTTGCTCGAGACCGTCGCCGTAGGTAACATCAAGCTCGACCCCAACAGCCCGAAGCGCCGTTTTGAGCTGCCCGGTGATGCGCTCATCGCCGGCAACCGCTTTCCGCAGCCGCTTGGCTGCGTCATCAAGGGATGCCTCCGGAAGACGACGATGCACCCCTTCCGGATCCGCCCCCAGGTGCTCTTGGCACACGTCGCGTAACAGCTTAACCAGTTCCTCCACGGCCTGGAATCCGCGGAAGACGAGCAGGTCACCCGCGTAGACCCGCTGATTCCGTTCAGGCTCGGGCAACGCCTGGGCAGTGAAGTACACCGACGCCATGGAGGCTCCCACATCACGGTTTCAAGTAGAACGCCGATCTGTACTGTAGCTCGCTCCATAGTCGATCCGCTGTCCTCGCCGCGACTCATCATTTGCCAGCTCCCTTGGAAACGCGGCACCGCCGGATTTGGAGCAAAGCCATTTTCGTCGATGCCTGGCAGGGCCCCTACGCCGCCCTTACGGATTTCCCAAACGAACTCCGGCCAGTCAAGCAGCTTGTCCGCCAGGGCGCCACGTAAACCAAAGCTTCTGAGCTAAGCGGCACTGCCGTCACAAGGGTCTGGAGAGATCCTCACTCCAGGATCAGGTTTGCAATCGAAGCACGTCCGCCGGGGGGCAGCCATTGCCAGTGCAGCGAGATGCCCATATCAGGGTGTTTCCGCGCCGGCGCTTACGGCGGGTTCATCGTAACCGCCTTCTACCTCTGTGGGCTGTCGTGGCGTGCCCGCATCTTGCCGGTTTACACCGTTGCTCCTCTTCCGAGCCTTGTGTGGGCCACAATCGGCCATTTCCGGCCATCGCTCCATGCCGTCGCGAATGACCGCTCTTCATTAGCGCCAGCGCCAACCGGACGTCGAAGGAGTCCATCGACCGAGACAGTCCGTATTAACCGCCTTGTTCGGCATTATTTTTTCTATTGGCTTGAGCCCGACCAGCAGGGTTTCAGCTCCTTAAACACCCCACGATCCAAATACGGTTTGAGGTCAAAGAGGCCTTTCCGCCCATCTTCAAGTTCAACGTAAATTGGGTAGTCGTCCATCGGACGCACTCTTTTCACGTCCCAATACATAATCACCTCACAGTGGCTCGATTTTATACGGGGTCTCTCCGAATACAGCCAACTCCCTGTCAGCCATCAGCTCATTCCGATGAACCACGATCCAGGCTTGGACCAGTCGCAATTGCTTCCTTAGGAAACTCACCAGCAAGTATTTCGCCATCATCGATTCAAACTGATACCTCGAACCCCGCATATCGCGCATGAATGTGCGGGACGCCATGGTGCTGGTTTTCCAGAAAGTAAATTGGGAATATGGTGCCATAGAAAATTGAAATCACAGGCATATCTAAGCATCTCCATTGATGTCAGCGCTTATAGTTTGGCATGCCGCCACAATCATTGCCGAACAGTGAAGCATGGCGAAGCAATTCCTGATGGGCAGTTCCTCCCTATTGGAGTGAGTAGGCTCCGCTGACATCCAAGTAGATATCCCCATGTGGCGGGAAGCCATGGCCAGAAAAGCGGCCTTGGCCAGTGATTCCCTCGTAGCGCCCCGTTCCACCCTCTAGAGTGAATTGGCCAGATTGCTCACCTCGTGGATCCCCAGTGCCAGTAAAGCTGCCGATCTTGGTAGCACCATCGGGGAAGGTGTAGACGGCATATCCTCGGTAATTCGTTTCCGCGCCGGATCGCTCGAACGTAAGCCAGGCATTTACCGTTTCCACCTCTTCATCTTCGTAAAAGGCGAAACCTCGCTGATGCATGAGCCCGACCGCATGACCATCATGCCCTTCAACCTCTTGCATATCCGCATCAACAGTAACGAATGCCTCGCGCCACTCTATTGGTCTTTCGTCGTCCGCATAAATGATTGATGATTGCGTAACCAGAAATACCACCAGCGTAATCCAAAATATGTTACCACCAACAATATTCGTTCTTGAGATAGCCATGATCAATCCCTCTTCCTCTCGATTGCCCAAAGCGACCGTGACCAGGTCTCCTCGTTTCACTGCCACCCTTCAGTGTCCGATGTCCAATCGATCCATTCGAGTATATCCACCCCCTGGGCATCATCATGGAGCATGGTCGATTGTCGCCGTGCCTCCGGAGCAAACGAGGGGCGACGGGTATCCGGAACCCATAGGTGGAGCGGGCGCAGGCCCGCCTGCCGCAGGGCCTGTCGTCGCTTCCGCACACGCTCATTTGACGATGCAGCCATGGTCGACGCCTTTCCGTACTATCCGTTGCATGTAACCTGCTCGCATGCGTGCGTGCGCAAACGTAGTAGGCGCCTATGGCCGGCCGGGGTGGAGATATTGCCACAGCCACATCGTCTCCACGGCGAGGCGCTCGCCATCGAGGTAGGGCAACAGCGAGACCTCAGTGTCGCCGAGGTGCAGGACCGGCTCGTTCTCGGGCAGGTAGGCAAGGTCGATGCGGCGATAACGTTCGCCCGTGCCACGGGTGACCAGCACACCGTCGCGTGGACGCGCGTCCGCGGGCAACCCGGCACCGTAGGAGCGCGTGATGCTGCGCCGATGGATCAACTCGCCGCGCCAGCCGACCCGGAACTCGTCGTCCACCCGGGTCTGCTCCACCGAGTGGACATGGGAGATGGCGACCTGATTGCCCGGCAGGGCGATCCGGCTCCAGGTATCGGCGCCGTCGGTCACGGTGACCACCGGCAGGAACATCACCCCGGCGACCAGCGGCACGGCGATGATGCCGGCGCCCATCACACCGCGCTGCAGTACCGTCGGCTGATGCACGCCGTAGTGCCTTTCGCGGCGCAGCTTGAAGGTCTGAAACGCGAAGATCAGGCCCATCAGGGCGAAACCGGCGAGGTCGATGGCGAGGCTCGGTGCAATCAGCAGAATCGCTGCGCCGGTCATGATCAAGCGTTCGAGCGCATTGGCGCGCGTGAGCCACCAGCCTTCCTTCATCACAGCCAGGGCGTAGACGCCGATCAAGCCAGTCGCCACGACCCACAACAGCTCGAGCCACTGTACATCCCCGAGCAGTAGCAGCGTCGGGTTGTAGACGAACATGAAGGGAATGATGAAGGCTGTGATGGCGAACTTGAATCCTTCCACACAGGTCCGGATTGGGCCG
>NZ_SKOG01000046.1 GCF_007120195.1 Aquisalimonas sp. | reverse complement strand
CGGGCACAAGCCGCCAAACGGCGGCACTTAATGCTGAGAAATTCCGCAACCTACACCGCATCAGTCGGTTGCGAGTTCTTCAGGGCCGACTATATATTCCATGAACGACGGACATCTTCTTTGGGTTCGCTGCGCTGATGCAGGCGACGGATGAACACGACCCGGCCGCGCGATGGGGTGTCTCTCGGGCCTCCGCTCGCGGGCCGCGACCGGGTGTTGGGGGAGCTTGACGGCGAGTTTCAGCGGGTTCTCACGGGCGATTTCCGTGTAGTCCTGATCACCGGTACGCCCGGGCTGGGCAAGACTCGGTTGGCCGCCGAAGTGCTGCAACGCTTCTCCGACAGGGCCGTGTGCCTGTCCGCGCGGGCCTATCGCTGGGGCGGCAATGCCTCGCTCGGCCTCTGGACCGAGGCGCTGGACCGGTATCTGCGCCGGCTCGACGGCAACGAAGTGCAGCGTCTGTGCCGCACCGTGCTGTCCTCGCTGCTGACCTCGGCTGCCCCCACCTCGTCCCCGCTCAACCGTGAGCCGCAACGCCAGGAGTTGCTCGAGGGTCTGGTCGATGTCTTCGACAGGCTCAGCGCGGACACGCCGGTCATAATCGCCCTGGACGACGTCCACCTGGCCGACATGTCGTCGTGGGAAGCGTTGCGTTACCTGGGCCGCCGGCTCTCGGGGGCGTCGATTGGCATACTCGCCACTGCGCGGCCGGGTGAACTTCACCGGCATCCCATTGCCGACGAGGTGCTGGTGGGCCTGACCGAAGACGGCCTTGTACGCCGGATTGCACTGGAGCCACTGAGCCGTGCGGACGTGGCGCGCCTGGCACACGATGTCCTGCGCAGCGAACCCGGGCTGAGATCCGCCTTCGTCATGGATCCTCTGGTGACCTGGCTGATGGAACGCTCCAGCGGGCATCCGCTCTATATCATCGGCCTGCTGCGAGCATTCCTGGAGGAAGAGGCCGATCCGGCAAGGCCGCGACTGGAGCGGATTCCCGAAAGCCTGCAAGAGCGTGTGAACCTGGAGGTTCACGCCCTGCACCCGGCACCCCGATCGGTGCTCGAGGCATTGGCGGTGGTGGAACAGCGGATCGATGTCGGCGACCTGGGTGATGTCGTGGGTATGGATCTGGGGATACTCGGTGCCGCCCTTGAAGAACTCTGCTGTGCCCACCTGGCCAACGAGCATGCGGACGGGGCAACGCTCACGTACGAGATTGCCCACCCGGTTGTGGCCGACGCGGTCTACCAGCAGATCGGCGGCACCCGGCGGCGCGTTCTGCACCGAACCATTGCCCGCACCCTCTTGCGCGCCGGGCGACTCGGTTCCGCCGCCGGCCATTACGCGCGCGCCGCCGGACCGGGGGATGACGAGGCGATCGAAGCGTTGTGCAAGGCCATGGCGCAAGCCGAGGCCCGGGGGCTCTACCAGGAGGCACTGACAGCGCTGGCAGCACTTCTGGAGCTACTGCCCGCCGACGACCCGCGCTGGCTGCGGGTGCTGCACGCCATGACCTGGGAGTCCGAATGGGTGCTGTCCCATCTCGCTGAAGGCGACACCGCCACGGCGATTGCCGCCATGGGCCGCATCGAACCCCTGGTGGATGCCGACGATCTCGCCGCCCAGGGCACTGTACGACTGCACCTCGCCGCCTTTCTGTCATTCGGTGCCGGCCTGCTGGCCGAGGGGGAGCGGGCATGCCGGGCCGCGGTCGCGTGTTTCGAGGCTGCGGGGCATACAGAGCGCGCCCTGCTGGCACGCAACGAACTGGCCTGGCTGCGCGGCAGCGGGGAGAGTCTGGCCGAGGACGCGGAACTGGCGGCGGCCGTCATGGACGACGCCCTGAAAGGCGGACACCTGCGTGCTGCTGTCCACGCGGCCGGAACCCGGGCCTATGCACTGGGTTGGTCGGGTCACCTCCAGGAATCCGACCGGTTGTTCCAGTACGGCGCGGAGCTGGCCCGGCAGGCGAGCTTGAGCTATCGCGTGGCCTGGTCCCTGTCTCAGCACGCCACCATCCTGGCGCTCGCCGGGCGACTACCGGAGGCCTACGCTTCGCTTGAAGCGGCGACCAACGCCGATGCTCTGGCAGCGGACGCCATGACGCACGAAAACCTGGCGCACTGCCACTGGCTCGCGGGGCGGCTGTCGGACGCGGCCGCCGCGGTCGAACGCGCCGCCGTGCGCCGCCCGGTCCGTGGCAGCCGACGGCGGGCCTGGGCAGCGGCACTGGGGGCCCGGCTGTACGCGGAGATGGGGCTGCGCGGCCGCTCCGATGGCAGCCTGGAACTGGCCCGGACAACGTACGGCAGCCGCCATATCCTCACATGGAGTTGCTGGTGGGAGTGGTCAGCCGGCTTCCTCAACTGGCACGACGGCGACCACGGGCACGCCCTGGAAGCGCTCGCGCGCGCGGCATGCCCCCTGCGCCGGATCGGCGCCGCCCCCTGCGAGGCACTGGTGCTCGTGGATACCGTCCAGGTCGCCGCCGAGGCCGGAGAGGCCCCGATGGCCGCGGAGGCGGCCGCTCGCATCGACACCATCGCCCGAACCGCCGGCGGCGGCCTACTCCCCGGGCTGGCACTGCTGGCGCGGGCCTGGAGCGAACTCGCGGGCGGGCGCCCGCAGCGCGCGGCGACGGCCGCCGCCCGGGCCGCGGAGGCTTTCTCGGGCGCGGGTTACCATCTGCTCCACGGTATCGCGCTCGACGCCCAGGGGCGCGCGCTGGAGCAGATGGATCGCACAGCAGCAGTGCAAACCCTCTCCCTGGCCACCGAGGTCTTTCACGGTTGCAGCGCCGCGTGGCGCCACGACACGGCCCTGTCCAGGCTCACGCGCCTCGGCAGTCGGGGCCGGCGTGCCGCCACGGTCCATGGCCCCGCCGCGCTGACCGATCGCGAACGCGACGTCACCGTGCTGGCTGCCCGGGGGCATACCGCCCGCGAGATCGGCGAGCGCCTGTTCATCGGACGCCGCACCGTCGAGACCCATCTCGCCAACAGCTACCTCAAGCTCGGAGTCGCCTCGAAGCGGGAGCTGGTTCGTCGCGCCGACGAACTGGCCCTGAAACGGCCCGATCCGTAAACGGTTCCGTAGTCCTTACGGATCTTCCGCTGGACGACCGGTAATAGCATGAGAATCGGGCTTGCGCCCCGACCTTGGCCGGGGCCCCCTACTGCAGCCGCCGGACGATACCGGTCCGGGAGCGCACGAGACCAGGAGGAAGCGAAAGATGAACATCCAACGACACACTCCACCCGTCTGCCGGCGCGGCGCCGTTCACCGACACCGGACACGCCGCCTGCCCGGCCTCGCCGGCCTCGCCGGCCTCGCGGCGCCGCTGGCTCTTGCCGTGGGTTTCACCGGCGTCACGGCGAACGCACTCGCGTCGGAACCGGATCGACCCGACGGGTTCACGGCCAGAATACTGGCGGGACATACGGATTTTGCCGATGACGTGGCCGCACAGTTCCGGTTCACCTACAAGGAAGCCGGCGACAGCCCCGGCGAAGTCGTGGCGGACCTGGGCAGCGCCGGCACCGTCGTCATCGCCGAGGTGGAGTGGGAACCGAATGGTTCGTCCGGCTGGCACACCCACCCCGGAGCGGTGGTGGTGGCCATTGTCGAGGGCACCCTCGAGGTCACCAACGCCGATGAGTGCGTGACCCGCACCTACGAAGCCGGTCAGGCATGGATCGACCCCGGTCAGGGCAACATCCACGTCGCGGTGAACCCCAGTGGCGAGGACAGGACGCGGGTGTATGCGACCTTCTTCGGGGTGCCCAGCGGCGAACCCGGCACGGTGCATGTGCCGCCGGCTGACTGCTAGTGCCCTGTAGGAGATGATCCAAATGTCATTACATACTGATCTGGGTGGAGACGAGGCCGTTGGCATGGCCCTGGACCGGTTCTACGAGAAGGTGCTCGCGGATTCGCGCGTGAGCCCCTACTTCGACGGCCTGAACGTGGACCGGATCAAGGCACGCCAGAAGGACTTCCTGGCCATGGCATTCGGCGGCCCCAACCGCTACAACGGCCGGAATCTGCACGCCGCTCACGAACGTGCCCGCCAGCAGGGTCTCGACGAAGAGGGCTACGATGTCTTCATGAGCCACTTCCGTGACACGCTGGAAGAGCTGGGCGTCCCCGAGACGAAGATCGAGGAGGTCATGGCGATCGCCCACACGGGCAAGGAAGATGTCCTCGGCCACTAAGGCCGACGTACCGGCGCTCAACAGCGGTCACGGCGCCCGCACCACGCCGGTGTACCCTGCTCCGGGGTACACCGGCCAGTCGGGTCACGGCCCCTCGTCAGGCTCCGCGATCAACCAGTCGTCCAGCAGATCGGCCGGAAGCGTGCTCATCATCGGACGCCGTTCGGTGAGTCCCGCCTTGGCCTTCTCAAGGGCCTCCTGCTCGCTGTCCGCCTCCCCCCGGTAAACCTGCTCCGCCAGGTACTCCAGCGACGAGGGATAAGCGATCACTAGTGTCCCGTTAAGTTTTCGAACAAATTCAATTGGTTAGTGGTTTCGGGATCGCTGGTTATGTAATCGCTTAAGGCAAGCGCCTGTTCTAACGGTGTTTTCTCGAACAGCGTCAGG
>NZ_SKOG01000196.1 GCF_007120195.1 Aquisalimonas sp. | reverse complement strand
TGTAGCCGGACACACCCAGCCGGGCGACAACTTGCGTGACGGGATGGCGTCGCGTCGAGCTGGATGTTCCGCAGCTCGATTTCGCGAGGAAGATTCGACCGGCTGGCCGCGTTTGCCCCAAGGCTAGCCCGCCAGGGCATCGGGGGATTCGGGGTTGAGTTCTTCCGGGTCGTCGCGCCCCGGGTACCAGGGCACGCGGCCCTCGTGCACGCCGGTGGTCTTGATGATCTCCGCCACACTGCGCTCCTGGCGATAGGCCATGACATGGGCGCCGCTGACACCCGGAATCTCGCGGATCTCGTTCAGCAGGTCCATGCACAGTCGCTTGCCCTCCTCCTTCTGGTTCGCAGCCCCCTCGAGCCGAGTGATCACCGCGTCAGGGATGTGCACCCCGGGGACCTTATCGCGGATCCAGCGGGCGCTGCGGGCCGAGGCCAGCGGCCCGATCCCGGGCAGGATGAAGAGGCGGTCGGGGCCTTCCAGCAGACCGAGATCGTTCACCTTGAGCATGAAGTTGCGCAACCGCTCGATATCGAAGCAGTACTGGGTCTGGATGAACTGGGCGCCGGCCTCCAGCTTCTTGGCCAGGCGATGCGGTCGCCAGTCCAGCGGCGGCACGAAGGGATTCTCGGCCGCACCGAGAAAAATCCGCGGGGGCGTCACGAGGCGCCGCCCGCTGTCGAATTGTTGCTCGTCGCGCATGCGACGGGCGACCTTCAGCAGGGATATGGAGTCGAGATCGAATACCGGCTTGGCCTGGGGATGGTCACCGGCCTGCACACCGTCACCGGTCAGACACAGCAGGTTGCAGGCACCCATCGCCGCCCCACCGAGGATCTCGCCCTGTATGGCGATGCGGTTACGGTCACGGCACGATATCTGCAGGATGGTGGCATAGCCGACCCGGGTCAGCAGCGAGCAGACCCCGACGCTGGACATATGGCAGTTGGCGCCAGAGCCATCCGTGGCGTTGATGGCATCGACGTAGCCATCGAAGATTGCCGCACGCTTGAGCACCTCTGCCGGGTCGGCAGAGTCCGGCGGGTCGATCTCGCTGGTGATTGCGAACTTGCCCGCCCGCAGCACCCGCTCCAGTCGCCCAGGGGAGACATGGCCGGGGAGGATCGGCAGGGAGTAGCCCGGTACGGGCTCGTCATCGAACCTCATTTCGTTGTCTCTCCGTTGGCGCTCGAAGTGGGGGTAGCGGCCAGCTGGCGAACCACGCGAAGCCAAGACGAGGTTCCCGTGAGGCGATGGTCGACCGGGAATTGGACAGTGTGGATGCTGTCGCCGTGCTTCATCCGACGACTTCCTTCCCAGGCATCGACCCAGACACACATCATTTCGGGCTTCACCTCGCAATGCCCATTGGCACGCACCCCGCCACAGGGGCCGTTGCGCAGTGACTTGGGGCAGTTCATGGGACAGGACATGCCGGTGGAAGAGAGAACGCACTGACCGCACATCCGGCAATCGAAAAGCGCCCCCTTAACGGCCTTTTCCACCGACCTCACCGGCGCCTCGATGCGCTCGTGACCCAGTCGCCTAAACACTGGATCGAGCTTGACCAGCACCGGCTCGAAGCCTCGGTAGATCATCTCAAAGAATCTGGAATGGCGAACCACCCAGCGACGCACCCTGTACATGATACTTTCCTCCTTTCGTCGAGGGGCAGTGTTCTCACTCCGCCAGAGCCGTAGTGGCTGGACTCAGACGGCAGGCGGCATACTTGAACTCGGGGATCTTTCCGAAGGGGTCCAGCGCCGGATTGGTCAGGATATTGGCCGCCGCTTCCAAGTAGCAGAAAGGCACGAAGACGATCCCCTCCTGCATCAGCGGGTCGAGGCGCGCCCTCAGGGTGATGGCCCCGCGCCGGGTGGCGATGGTTAGCGGCTCGCCCGGAGACAGCCGCAGGCGGTCCAGCTCCGCCGGCGCCAGACTCGCCACCGCCTCGGGCTCGATGTCATCGAGCACCCGGCTGCGACGGGTCATGGAGCCTGTGTGCCAGTGTTCCAGTTGGCGCCCGGTGATCAGCACCGTGGGGTAGTCGCCATCGATGGGTTCGTCTGGCGGCAGCGGCCGGGTCGGGGTGAATGTCGCCCGACCGCTCGCTGTGGGGAAGGCATCGCTGAACACCACGTCCTGCCCGGGCGCGTCGTCGCCGGGGCAAGGATAGGTCACCGAGTTCTCGCGTTCCAGGCGCTCCCAGGTGATATGGTCCAGCGACCTCATCCCCTGTTTCATCTCGGCGAACACCTCGCGGGGATGGGTGTAATGCCAGTCCAGGCCCAGGCGGTTGGCGAGCTGCTGGATGATCCACCAGTCGGGCTTCGCCTCACCGGGCAAAGGCACAGCAATGCGGCCCAGCTGCACCTGGCGGTTGGTGTTGGTGACGCTGCCGTCTTTCTCCGGCCAGGCCGAGGCTGCCAGGATGACATCGGCGAACTGGGCGGTCTCGGTGACGAACAGGTCCTGCACCACCAGGTGTTCGAGCTTGCCAAGTGCCGCCCGGGCATGGTCGAGGTCCGGGTCGGACATCGCCGGGTTCTCGCCCTGAATGTACATGCCGCGAATGGTGCCGGCATGGATGGCGTCCATGATCTCCACCACGGTGAGCCCCGGCTTTTCCTCGAGCGGGGTATTCCATAGCGCTTCGAAGGCGGCGCGCACCTGGGCGTCAGTCACCGGCTGGTAGTCGGGCAGCACCATTGGGATCAGGCCGGCGTCGGAGGCGCCCTGGACATTATTCTGGCCGCGTAGCGGGTGCAGACCGGTGCCGGGGCGACCGGTCTGGCCGCAGGCCAGCGCCAGCGAGATCAGGCACCGGGAGTTGTCGGTGCCGTGCACGTGCTGGGAGATACCCATACCCCAGAAGATCATCGCCTTGTCGGCGGTGGCGTAGAGCCGGGCGATCTCCCGGATCTGCTCGGGGGCGACGCCACAGGCCGGCGACATCGCCTCGGGGGTCAGGTCGCGCACATGGGCCTTGAGCGCCTCGAAGCCCTCGGTGTGGGCATCGATGTAGGTCTGGTCATAGAGCCCCTCGCTGACGATCACGTTGAGCATGGCGTTGTAGAGCGAGACGTCGCCGCCCGGGGTGAAGCGCACGCTGCGGTGGGCGTAGGGGTCCAGCGCCTGGCCGCGGGGGTCGAGGATGATCAGCTTGGTGCCGTTGCGCGCCGCCTGCTTAAAGTAGGTGGCCGCCACCGGGTGGTTGATCGCCGGGTTGCAGCCGGTGAGGATCACCACGTCGGACTGCAGCGCCTGCATGAAGGAGGCCGTCACCGACCCCGAGCCGATGCACTCCATCAGCGCCGCCACCGAGCTGGCGTGGCACAGCCGGGTGCAGTGGTCGACATGGTTGGAGCCGAAGCCTGTGCGCACCAGCTTTTGGAACAGCCAGGCCTCCTCGTTGGAGCACTTCGCGCTGCCGAAGCCGGCGAGGCCATCGGGCCCCTGGGCCGACTTGATCGCCTTCAGGCCGTCGGCGGCGAAGTCCAGCGCCTCCTCCCAGCTCGCCTCGCGGAAATGGGTCAGGGGGTTGCGCGGGTCGAAGTCGGGATCGAGCCCCTTGGGCACGCCCGGCCGGCGAATCAGCGGCTTGGTGATTCGCGACGGATGGTTGGGGTAGTCGAAGCCGAAGCGCCCCTTGACGCACAGCCGGTTCTGGTTCGAGGGCCCGTCGCGCCCCTCGACGAAGAGGATCCGCTCGTCCTTGATCTGGTAGGTGAGCTGGCAGCCCACCCCGCAGTAGGGGCAGACCGAGTCGACGGTGCGGTCAGCCACCGCGGAATCCCCGCGCCCCTGCGCGTCCACCAGGGTGGCCGGCATCAACGCCCCGGTGGGGCAGGCCTGGACGCACTCACCGCAGGCCACGCAGGTGCTCTCGCCCATGGGGTCGTCGAAGTCGAAGACGATCTTCGATGCGGCCCCGCGGTGGGCCAGACCGATGACGTCGTTGCCCTGTACCTCGCGGCAGGCGCGCACGCAGAGGTTGCATTCGATGCAGGCATCGAGGTTGACATTCATCGCCGAATGCGTGGTGTCATGGCCGAGGGCATGGGGGAGTGAGCCCGCCCGCTCGGCGACATGGTGCACCGTGGGCGCATCTCGGTCGGCCCGCGCCGGCAGCCGCTCGCGCACCGCGGTGGCGTCGATGGCCAGTTGATCGGCTGTGGCCCAGAAATGGCTCGAACGGTCGGGACTGTCGTCGCGCTCGGGCTGGTCGGCGATCAACAGCTCCATCACGCCCTCGCGGGACACCCGGGCCCGGTCGGACGTCGCGCTCTTGACCACCAGCCCGGGGGCCGCCTCGCGCAGGCAGCTCGCCGCCAGCACGCGCTCGCCCTCGATCTCCACCATGCAGGCACGACAGTTGCCGTCGCTGCGATAGCCCGGGGCATCCCGAAAGCAGAGATGGGGAATGGTCTCGCCGGCGCGCCGGGCCACCTGCCAGAGCGTCTCGCCCCGGTGCGCACTCACCTCGGCGCCATCCAGGGTCAGGGTGAAGGTCTCGTCGCTCATGCTCATCTCCCTTACCCCTTGATGATCACGTTCTGGCTGGCGAGCTCACCGCGGAAGTCCCGCAGCAGCCCCAGCACGGGATTGGGCGCCGCCTGGCCCAGGCCACAGATGGAGGCGTCCATCATCACCTGGGACAGCCGTTCGAGCTCATCGATCCGCCACTCGTCGCGTTCCAGCAGCGTCAGCATCTTCTCGGTCCCCACCCGGCACGGCGTGCACTGGCCGCAGGACTCGTCGGCGAAGAAGGCCAGCAGGTTGGTTGCCACCGCACGCAGGTCGTCCTGGTCGGACAACACGATGACGGCGGCAGAGCCGATGAAACAGCCCGCCTCCTGCAGGGTATCGAAATCGAGCGGGAGATCGGCCTTGCTCGCCGGGAGTATCCCCCCGGAGGCGCCGCCGGGCAGGTAGCCGGCCAGCCGGTGCCCCTCGGCCATGCCACCGCAGTACTCCTCGAGCAGCTCGTTGAGGGTGATGCCGGCGGGGGCCAGATGGACGCCCGGACGCCGGACCCGGCCGGAGACCGAGAAGCTGCGCAGACCCTTGCGACCACGGCGACCCTGGCCGGCGAACCAGTCGGCCCCCTCCTCCCAGATCAGCGGGATCCAGTAGACGGTCTCGACGTTGTTGACCAGGGTCGGGCGGTCGAAGAGCCCCTTCTGGGCGACGAAGGGCGGGCGGTGGCGCGGCTTGCCGGGCTTGCCCTCCAGCGACTCGATCATCGCCGACTCCTCGCCGCAGATGTAGGCACCGGCCCCCCGGCGCAGCACGATGTAACCAGGCGGCACCAGGCCGTCGGCCTCGAGCTCGGCGATCGCCGTGTGCAGCACTTGGTGCAGGCCGGGGTACTCGTCACGCAGGTAGATATAGAGCGCCTCGGCCTCCACCGCCCAGGAGCTCACCAGGGCCCCCTCGAGGAAGCAATGCGGGGAGCGCTCCAGGTAGACGCGGTCCTTGAAGGTGCCGGGCTCGCCCTCGTCGGCATTGATGGCGCAATAGCGCGGCCCAGGTTCCTTGCGCACAAAGTGCCACTTCTTGAACGTAGGGAATCCTGCGCCGCCCAAGCCGCGCAGGTTGGCGATTTCCAGCGCCTGCATCAGCGCCTCCACCGTGACGCGTCCCTCGCGGCATTCGGCGAGCAGCCCATAGCCGCCTTCGGCGCGATAGTCCGCCAGGCGTTGCCAGAGAATCGCCGCGGGATGAAATTGGCCGGTATCGACCGCCGCCTTCACGCTCTCGGCGGTGGCGGAGAGCACATGGTGGTGCCCCACTTCCACCACCGGCGCGGTCTCGCAGCGGCCCATGCAAGGGGCGCGCACCACCCGTACCGCCTCCGGAGCGACACCGGCCGCCAGTTCCGCCTTGAGCGCCGCGGCGCCGGCCAGCTGACAGGAGAGCGAATCACAGACCCGGACCGTCACCTCGGGCGGCGGTGCCTGGTCATCGTGAACCACGTCGAAGTGGGCATAAAAGGTCGCCGTCTCGTAGACCGCGGCCATGGGCAGGTTCATGTAGGCGGCCAGCGCCCGCAGCGCCATCAGCGGCAGGTGGCCGTGGGCGTCCTGGATGGCGTGCAGGTGCTCGATCAGCAGGTCACGGCGCCGGAGTCCCGGGTCGCTGCGCTCGTCGCCGAGCAGCTGGCGCAGCGACGCCAAGGCAACAGGGGGCAGGTAGCGGCCGAGGGGCTTGTCGCGAAAGCGGCGCTTGGGTGTGACAGTCTCGACGGTCATAGCGGGCTCTTTTTTCTCGGTTGCGCTTATCTACTTCGCATGTCCGCACCGGCTCTGGGCACGGACCATTTTGGTTGTTCCAACTCCTCGTTCCTGACCCAATCAGGCCGGCTGACTGGTTTCGAGCTTCTGGCGCAGCACAAATTTCTGGATTTTCCCCGTCGAGGAGGTTGGCAACGGCCCGAAGATGACCTTCTTGGGAGCCTTGAAGCGGCTGATACTCTCCTTACAGAAGTTGATCAACGCGTCTTCGCTCAGCTCGCTGCCGGGACGCAGCTGGACAAAGGCGGCGGGGACTTCGCCCCACTTGGCATCCGCCATCGCCACGACCCCCACGAGTTCGACGTCGGCGTGCCGCTGAATGATCTCCTCGACCTCCAGTGAGGAGATGTTTTCCCCGCCCGAGATGATCACGTCCTTCAGCCGGTCGCGAATCTTTACGTAGCCGTCCGGTTCCATCACTGCCAGGTCACCGGAGTGGAATCAGCCGCCGGCAAATGCTTCACGGGTGGCGGCTTCGTTGCGCAGGTAACCCTTCATGACGATATTGCCTCGGAACATAATCTCGCCCACTGTCTGGCCGTCGGCGGGGACGGGTTCCATCGTGACCGAGTCGAGCACCGTGACGCTTTCTTGCAGTGGATAGGTCACGCCCTGGCGTCCATTCAGCCGGACCCGCTCCTCCAGGGGGAGTTCATCCCAGCCATCCTGTTTGACGCAAACCGTGGCGGGGCCGTAGGTCTCGGTCAACCCGTAGACGTGAGTGAGCTCAAAGCCGATCTTTTGCATCCGCTTAAACACGGACGCAGGCGGCGCCGCACCGGCGATCAGCCCCGACACCTTATGATCGATCGGTTCCTGCGCAGCTTCTGCAGCATCAGCGATCATTGAGTGGACTATGGGGGCACCGCAGTAGTGGCTGACCCGATGCTCCCTGATCAGGCCCAAGATCACCTCCGGGTCGACCCGGCGCAGACAGACGTTGGTCCCGCCGATCGCCGCCAGTGTCCACGGGAAGCACCAGCCGTTGCAGTGAAACATCGGCAGCGTCCATAAGTAGACCACCTCCCGGGGCAACGTCCAGGACAGGACGTTACTGACAGCATTCAGGTAGGCACCGCGATGGTGGGTGACGACCCCCTTGGGGTTGCCGGTGGTGCCGGAGGTGTAACCGAGCGCGATCGCATCCCACTCGTCGGCCGGCAGCTGCCAGTCGTCCAACTCCGGTTGCTCGGCCAGCAACGCCTCGTACTCCAGGTCACCGATCAAGCGCTCTTCGCCCTGACTCGGGTCAGAGACGTTGATCACCTTGGGCACTGGTCCATTCAGCCGGGCCAAAGCCTTTTCGACCACATCCACATACTCGGGGTCAACCAACAGCAGGCGCGCACGGCTATGATCGAGAATAAAGGCGACAGCTTCGGGATCAAGGCGGATGTTGATCGCATTCAACACCGCTCCCAGCATGGGCACGCCGAAGTGGGCTTCGTATATGGCCGGGACATTCGGCAACATGACGGCCACCGTATCGCCCCGGGTAATGCCAAAATCCTTTAACATGGATGCCAGTCGGCAACAGCGCGAATAGGTCTGTTGCCAGCTGTAACGCGTCTTGTTGTAGATCAGCGCCGTCCTGTCGGGATAAACGGCGGCAGCCCGTTTGATAAAGCTCAAGGGTGACAGCGAAACATAATTCGCCGCAGTCTTCTCAAGTGCCTCATTAACATGGCAGATATCAGTCATGGTCTTATCCCTGTTGTTTTATAAAGGGTTCAAAACCCGGCCTTTCAACCGGCACGATCGCGGTACCGAGCCATTAGCTGTTAAGAGTCACCACCCTCATCGCCGGCCATGCAGCCACAGCATCCGCGGTCTGACTGGTACTGCGGTTACCTGACGCACCCAGTGGCGCTAGCGGCCTGGCTGATCCCAGATGGGTCTACGCTTGGCGAGAAAGGCATCGATCCCCTCACCGGCGTCATGGCTCATCATGTTTTCCGCCATCACATTGCCGGCAAAGTCGTAGGCGTCGGCCAACGCCATCTGGCGTTGGGGATGAAACATGGACTTTCCAAACCGCACCGCCGCAGGACTCTTGCTCAGGATCTGTTCCACCTTATCGGCCACGGCCGCATCCAGGTCGGAGTCAGAAGTGACGCCACTCAACAGCCCCCGCGCCAAGGCAGTCTCCGCATCGATGAAGTCGCCGCACACCAGCATGTCGAACGCCTGCTTGGCAGTGACGTTGCGTGAGAGCGCCACAGCGGGGGTCGAGCAGAACAGGCCCACGTTGATGCCGGACACCGCGAATCGGGCCGATTGAGCACCGATGGCCAGATCGCAGCTGGCCACCAGTTGGCACCCTGCGGCCGTGGCCATACCCTGGACTTTGGCAATGACCGGCACCGGCAGCGCGACGACACTCTGCATCACCCGGCTGCAGCTGCGAAACAACTCCTGGTAATAGGCTTGGTCGGGATTTGCGCGCATCTCCCGCAGGTCGTGACCGGCACAAAATCCCCGTCCTTTCCCACCGATCACCACACAGCGCACAGCGGGGTCTGCGGCGATCGAATCCAACTCCCGCTGCAACGCGGCAAGCATTGCTTCGGAAAGGGTGTTGAATTTATCCGGCCGATTGAGCGTGAGATAGACGGCCGCGTCTTTATCCTCCCGGAGAAGGATGTCTTCCGCAGATTGAGTATGATTCATCATTGACTCCCGCCAGAGATGGCTAATTCAAGATAATTGATCGTCACCTCGGTAGTGATCGAATTGCGGATCAAACAGTTTCTCAGGACGCTGGCGTGGATTCTGGACATCGCTCTCTGGTCCGGCATTTTATCGCCGCCGAGGGTGGTGCGTGGCGAGGGAACGAGACGCGTCATCTCCATCCATTTTTTATTATTACTCTCCGGATAGCCGACTGGATTGTCTTCATAAGCTTCAACTGACAACCTTGAAAATCGGCGATAGCCCGAGAAAACAGCATATGACAACCGGAAACCGCGCTGATCAGCATTGGTACCGGGTCGGTGCAGCTTGACTCGCCCTTGCATTCGACCGACGCGGCCCTGCTGCCCACCATTCAACGTAACAAGCTGATTACGAGCGAATTACGCGAGTAGATGTTGGCATCGGTTTCGTGGGGGTACCACTGCCAACTAATAGCGGACCGATGGACTGACATGGGTAAGCCTCCTGTCTGCGAATCCCCTCATCCTAGGTGATCCGGGAAACACCTGCAAAGCGACGATTCCTAAGCAGTTGGTATAGCCTCGCTAATGTGACGTGTTGCAGCCTACTTTGCCCGCGAACCCAGCCTACCAAGTCGCAACCCATGGGTTACGAAAAGTAAGCCAAACGCTTAGAAACTATCACTTTACCCCTTAAAAAACCCCCGAGTAGTGTATAGTCGGTCTGACGAACTTTAAACTGCGTGTTTCGAGCAACACAAGAAAAATTCTCGCCCCACCAGTCCTTATTCATCTAAACAGGGGCTGAAGCCAAACCCGACGACTCCCAGCCGCCGAGGTGCGTCTTTATAACGGCAAAACACCCTAAAAAGACGAGGGGCCCGATGAGCGAATCTACTATGAAGACAATGAATGTTGAATACGCGATCATCGGCGCCGGCACCTCCGGGCTGGGCGCCTACTCGAAAATCAGCCGCAAGACCGACAGCCTAGTGATGATCCAGGACGGTCCCTACGGCACCACTTGCGCACGGGTCGGCTGCATGCCCAGCAAACTCCTGATCACCGCTGCCGATTACGCGCACAACTTGGTCACTAGCGACTTTTTCGGGGTGAGAGCCTCGGGTCACGTGGATGGCCGCAAAGTCCTCGAACGCGTGCGCCGAGAGCGAGATCATCGATTTGTCGCCAACAATCTTCGCTACGTCGCCAAGATTCCGGCCCGCCACAAGCTTGAGGGGCACGCCCGGTTTATCGGACCAGGCCAGCTCAGGGTGGGCGAATCGGTCGAGGTCAATGCGAAAAAATTCATCCTCGCCTGTGGCTCCAGGCCTGCGGTCGGCGCGGTATTCGAGCCGGTTATGGCCCGCGTCCTCACCAGCGACACGGTCTTTGAGCTGGAGGACCTGCCCCGCTCGATAGCAGTGATCGGTATGGGAATTATTGCGCTGGAGCTGGGGCAGGCACTCCATCGACTGGGAGTCGACACAACGATTTACGGCCGCTCCGGCAAGATCAACGCCCTCACCCACCCGGCCATGCAGCAGCATGCGCTCGATATCCTTGGCACCGAACTCGATATCTACCCCAGCGGCCACGTCATGCGCACTTGGGAGGACGCTGAAGGTGCCTGGATTGAGTATGAGCAGTCGAACGGACAGCGGGTCACCAAGGTGTTCGACAGGGTACTGGTCGCCACGGGGAGGATCTCGAACGTCGACCGATTGGGTATGGATCGTACAGGCCTGGAATTCACTGAAACTGGCACGGCGACATTCGATCCGCGGACGATGCGCTTCTTTGACTATCCCATTTTTATTGCCGGGGATGCGACCGACGACCTGCCAGTGTGGCACGAAGCCTTCGATGAGGGGCGTATCGCCGCTGATAATGCGTTGAGCTACCCGAAACTGGTGCCTGCAGAACGTAGACCGCCGTTGATGGTGTTATTCACCGACCCTCAGATCGCCATCATCGGCCAGAGTTTCCGGCAACTTAAAGGTCGGGAGCTCGTCATTGGCGACCTGCCGTTTGCAAGTCCTCGCCATGTGGTCTGGAACAAGGTCCAAGGGCGTATTCAAGTCTACCTGGACGCGCGAACCGGCGTAATTCTAGGGGCCGAATTGCTTGGATACAAGGCCGAACACCTGGCACATCTGCTTGCCCTAGCCATCACACACAGCATGACGGCGGAGCAAGTACTGTCGATGCCTGTCTACCACCCCACCGCCGAAGAGCTGTTACGGGATGTTTTGATCGACGCTCGAGAAAAGTATAGCCGCTACACGGTTGAGAACATGGTCCTCTAAAAGTCAAAGTGCCATGTGCGGACATGGTTCGATACACCGAATCAATGAGTTCGCACAGTCCACTACATTCTACATCAACAAAGGTCATTAGCATGGAAAAACAAGACGATTTTGGATTCGGCACACAGATCCGAAAATCTCCCTACTTTGACGCAACCGTTCGCTGGGGAGCCAAGGGGTTTTCGGTATACAACCATATGTATATTCCACGTGATTTCGGGAGTCCGGAACAGAATTTCTGGAACCTCGTGAATGATGCGATCCTCTGCGATGTTGCCGCCGAACGTCAAGTGGAAATCACAGGTCCGGATGCGGCGAAATTCACGCAGAGCCTAACCCCACGCGATCTGTCAAAAATGGCTGTCGGACAGTGCAAGTATATACTGATCACCAACGCAGACGGAGGTATACTGAACGACCCGATCCTGCTACGGCTGGCAGACAATCATTTCTGGATCTCGCTGGCTGACAGCGACATTCTATTGTGGGCACAAGGTGTTGCGGTTCATTCCGAGCTGGATGTGAGTATTCGTGAACCTGATGTTTCCCCAATGCAATTACAGGGCCCAAAATCAGGCGAGGTGATGAAGGAGCTCTTTGGCGAAAGCATCATGGATCTGCGCTACTACTGGTTGCGTGAGGTTGAACTTGACGGCATTCCGCTGATTGTCTCACGCACCGGCTGGTCGAGCGAACTGGGCTATGAGCTTTATCTGCGTGACGGCGCGCGAGGCGACGAGCTATGGGAAAAAATCATGGCTGCCGGTGCGCCCTTTGGA
The DNA here is from genome assembly GCF_007120195.1 of Aquisalimonas sp. Classification (GTDB taxonomy): domain Bacteria; phylum Pseudomonadota; class Gammaproteobacteria; order Nitrococcales; family Aquisalimonadaceae; genus Aquisalimonas. The sequence goes on along the minus strand of NZ_SKOG01000196.1, from coordinate 3,488 downwards.
CTGAAGCCTGGTCATACCTCCACCATCAGGCGGATCGAAGGTGCGATGCTCTCCTATCATGCTGATGCCGACATTCACACCAACCCTTACGAACTTGGGATGGACCGTCTGGTGAATCCGGACATGGACGTCGATTTTATCGGCAAGGCCGCGTTGCAGCGCATCCGTGGAAACGGCGTGAGCCGCAAGCACGTCGGGCTGCGTATTGACATGCCGCCCCTCAAAGGACCAAACACCACGTTCTGGCCGCTTGGTAAAGATGGCGAAACAGTCGGCAAGGTGACGTCCGCGGTCTATTCCCCGCGCCTTGAACAAAATATCGCTCTGGCCATGGTTGCTACTGAACATGCCGACATTGGTACGGAACTTCAAATTCAAACCGTATCCGGACCAGCGCAAGCCGTTGTTGTCGAAAAGCCTTTCTACGACCCAAAAAAGAAGATCGCTACATCCGCTTGAACGCCAACCCATTGTGCGAAGGCGACGGATGGATTCACGTGGTGCAACTGCCTGTTGATCACAGTCACGCGGGCAGTTCATCTTGGCCGCGCCTGGCACGGGGGACGTCGGATCTAAAACACGCACCTAAGAGGGTTTCAGGGCTCGGGTTTTTCGTCTAGCGAATCGACAAACAATCACTAATATATAGGTCTTATATTATGAAAAAACCTCTAGAGTTTACTAACCAATACGTCCTTACCGTCAGCTGCGAAACTGGGCCTAACATCGTTGCCGGAATCACATCGTATCTGTCGGAGCATGGCGGCTATATCTACGAGTTATCTCAATTCGATGATAAAATTACCGGTCATTTTTTCATGCGCACTGTGTTAAACACTCTTCATGATTCCCGCTTCTCTTTTGAAGAGTTGCACACAGGTTTTTTTGACCTTGCAGACAAATTTGGCCTCGATTGGGCGATGTATGAGGCTCGCCGCCCGACCAAAGTCTTGATCATGGTATCCAAGTTCGACCACTGTCTGATTGATCTTCTCTACCGGTATCACAAGGGGGAGTTGAACATCGAAATTGTCGCGGTGCTATCCAACCACCTGGATCTTCAACCGATAGCTGAGCGTGAGGGCATTCGCTTTATTCACCTGCCGGTTACAAAAGAAACCAAACCGGAGCAAGAGGCTGAGGTGCTCAACATCGTCAACCAGACGGGAACCGAACTGGTGGTGCTAGCGCGGTATATGCAAGTATTGTCCGATAATCTCTGTGAGCAGCTGCGCGGCCGAGCCATCAACATCCATCACTCCTTCCTGCCCGGCTTTAAAGGCGGCAAACCTTATCATCAGGCGTTTGAGCGTGGCGTTAAGCTGATCGGTGCTACTGCGCATTATGTGACCGGTGATCTGGATGAAGGTCCGATTATCGAACAGTCCGTGCAGCCAGTTAATCACGCTTACTACCCGGAAGAACTGGTTGCCCTAGGCCGGGATACCGAAACGATGGCGCTAGCACGCGCGGTTAAACTGCATACAGAGCACCGTGTCTTTCTTTCGGGTAACAAGACCGTCATTTTCAAATAGGAGCAAAGGGTATTATGGCTCAATTAATTGACGGAAAGCAGCTCTCGGCTCAGGTTCTGCGAGAGGTTGCTGCTGAAGTCGAGCTACTCAGCGCCGAGCATGACGTCGTGCCGACGCTGGCTGTGGTTTTAGTTGGCGAGGATCCCGCCAGTCAGGTGTATGTGAGAAATAAAGTGAAGCGGGCGGAAGAGGTGGGGATGCGTTCTATTGCGCACCGCCTTGACGCCGAATGTACCCAGGATGCCCTGAATGAGCTCATCGGTGTTCTGAACGATGATTCTCAGGTGCACGGCATTCTGGTGCAGCTGCCTCTACCGTCGCATCTCAATGAGGACGATGTGATAGCTGCCATCGATCCGGCCAAAGATGTTGATGGCTTTCACCCACTAAACGTTGGAGCACTTGCGTCCGGGCGGGCGTCGTTAGTACCCTGCACGCCACAGGGCTGCATGATCATGCTGCGCCAGGTTCATCCGGATTTGAGCGGTAAAAATGCAGTGGTGGTGGGCCGCTCTAATATTGTGGGTAAGCCAATGGCTGCGCTGCTGCTACAGGAAAACTGCACAGTCACTATTGCGCATTCGCGAACGAAGAACATCGAATCAGTGTCCCGCAATGCCGATATTGTGGTGGCAGCGGCTGGCCGGGCGAAGCTCATCAACGCCGACTGGATCGGACCTGGTGCAACGGTAATTGATGTCGGTATCAATGCCATTAGTGTTGATGGCAAGAGAAAGCTCATGGGGGATGTGGATTTTGAATCGGTTGCCCCGATCGCTGGTGCAATTACGCCGGTGCCCGGTGGCGTGGGCCCGATGACGATCGCCTGCCTGCTTTTGAATACCACACGTGCAGCAAAGCGTCAGTTGGCCTGACCTTGAGATCTGGCCCCGCTTGCGCCAAGAATGTTCGGCGTCGCCCCGGGCGACGCGAGAACAACAACAAAGGACCTCACATGACCCACGACCAGGATCCCACCCTGGCCCCGGGCCATGACAACACCCTGGTGGCGGGCCTGGACTTCCATAAACCCGTCTTTCCCCGCTCTGCCCTGGCGTTCTTCGGAGATGGGGGGTGGTACGCTGCGGCGCAACGTCTGGACGTGGTCGGTTAGCACCATTCCCTCCACCTCTTGCCCGACTTGCAGCGCGGTCGATGCGCCGGCGACGCACCGCGCCGTCTGGCTCGATCTCCTTGATGGCGCGCTCGAAGACGCAGGCGTTGTCTGCGGCGATATCGGAGGCCGGCCGGTGACCCGGGCACCTCCAGAGCGTGGCAGAGCCCAGTGAGAAAGAGCTGGCTGTTTGGCTGCTTTGAGCCGGGCACGCCTGCCCAGCGCTGGATGAACTGCTCCATGGCCTGCTACCTATCGGTGCCCTGATCTGGGGCAACGGGGACCCTCTATTTCAGTAGAAGTACGTAATCTCCCTAATGGGAGACTGGATCGTGCCCGATTACGGTTGCTGGTGAAGTTCGGGAGCCGTAGAGCCGTAGTGGTCATGGAGGAGCATGCGTGCCCACCCCGCACGGGAGACTCTTGGCGTTCCTGGCACTCATCGCGGTGCTGGTCACGGCGCCGCACGCGGGCTCGCCGGATCCCGAACACGAAGGTTGGCGGGTGATCGAGACGGAGGATGAGGGTGGAGACGAACTGCGCCGGATCGCACGGGAACGGGACGAAAAGTTCGAGTCCATCGCACGGCGGGCGACCGCGGAACCGTGAGCGCTGCCCGATGCCGACACGCCGATCGCCGACGGCGTCCACGTTACGCCTGCGACAGTGGCACAAGCATCAGCCCCGCAGCAGGATGCATTCAGGCATTCCCGGGGCCTGCCAGTGTCCTGTCCCGTAAATACGTTGCGAAAATTGGCGTGGATCCTGACGGTTCCTGGCAAGGCGCGCCGACGAGGCGTAGCGGGGACTACGGCGAGGAGGCGCAACGCCGCCAGGGG